>NZ_QVLZ01000075.1:0-15341 GCF_003435205.1 Bacteroides sp. AF32-8BH
ATTATTTATTCACAATAGAAGAAGTACCACCAAATTTGACGAAGAACCTTTTTCAACTTTATAGTAGGAAAAAATTTCATTCATTTCCGTACCTTTATGAGTCTTTTTATCCATAAATAATATCCAGTCAGTGGTAGTGCAGACCCCAATAAGGCAGCAATAAAGGTAAGTATGCGAGTAAACATTCCTCCCCAGTTACCAACATGCACAGAATAAATCCAACCACGAATCTTTCCCGACTTGTCTTGATGTTGATAAAGACTTGTTTCTGTAAATTCACCATTATCCGTATTGAAAGAATAACGGTCAGATGCCCGCTGATTACCGAAACGGTTGAAAGACACGCTTGCCGTACCAGAAGAAATACTGATTTGCTTATACTCCGGATTCTGACGTCTTAGTTTATCATAAATCTCTTGCCAATAAACGAATGGTGAAGTTACCGAGTACATATCACTATGATTGTTTTCCGGACGTCTGCTTCTTTCACCCTTTCGAACCTCATTTCCTTCTCTTTTCTTTTCCCGATGGGCTGCCAGTTTGGTATTTCTCTTTTGAGCATCACTTTTCTGTTCATGTCCTTGGGCGGCACGTTGCTGTACTTCTACCCCGAAGACCTTATAGAAAGCCGTCCGATACCACGGAAAAGACCAGGTCAATCCCGTCAGTGCCATAGCCAGTAGAAAGATCAGAGCATACATTCCACCTGCCACATGCAAGTCATACCAAAACCTTCTCCAACCTTTTGTTGCTGTTATTTTCAGGCTATTCTTCAATGCTTTACGTGTACGCGGCCACCAAATGACAATTCCCGAAATCAGTACAAAAACAAGTAAAAGCGTACTGACACCTACAATCATTTTGCCCCAAAAGATTCCTTCATTTCCCGGATTCATACTATCCAGAAGCCAGCGATGCATTCGGAACATAAACATAAAAAAGCCGCTACGCTCGCTTTTTCCTTTTACTTCGCCCGTATACTGGTCTACATACAAAGATGCACGACGTGGTTTGGAAAGACTAACCTGATACGCACGTCCGGGATCAGAAGATATGCTGACACCGGTCACCGCTACACTGTCAGGCAATGTCGTCGCCACTTTTTCAAGCAACTTATCCATAGGAAGAGGAGACCCCTTTACCGTTTCTACGTAGTAAAGGTCGCGTCGAAACCACTCATTCGCCTCATTTTCAAATACCAGCATGGCACCGGAGAAGCAGACAAGAGTTATTATCAGTCCGAAAGGGACGGAAAGCCACAAATGTATCTTTCTGAATATTTTTTTCATGTTTTCATTACTATTTCTTGAAAAAGCCTGCAAAGCTTTCCGCTCGGCAGGCTTTTATCTACAAAAGATTCTCTATTTAACCGACTGTATTATTTTGAAAGATATTCCATCTTACCTACCGTAGTGATAGCGTCAGCCTCTACCGTCAAACCTTTGACTGCCTTGCCTGTTTTTGCGTCTATTTTATAGAAGGCCGGTTTCTCGCCCGTAGTCACAGTGACAGCCATATAAGCATACCCTTTTTCTCCATAAGGCTCGCCACCAAACTTTCCGTCAGCCGGCAGACCTGTAACAGGCATAATCGTCTGATCTTCCGCCTTGAAAACAGCTAATTCGCTAACATCTGCACTTGTACCGCCATTAATCATATCTTCCGCTCCCTTTTTATACAATTGAAGCAGGAAGTAATCTTCAGAGATGTGCCAGCAACGGAAAATAGGATGTTTAGTGCCTATCTCTTCAAAGTTCACATAGTAATCCGGATCGAAATCTGTTGCGCCTGCTTTGATACGCATTGCGCCCGAAGGCTTCTGTCCTGTTACCTTCTTCAAATCTGAAGATGAAACTGCCGTACGTCCATATCCGGGAGAGAACACATAGACGTCACCATTATCAGCGGCCCAAATGGTCTGATAATATTGTGAACGCATACGACCGCATGCATAGCCTATTTTATCAGTCTTGGCAATCACCGGAGTCTCATTGAAGTTCGTGCCACTATAAATTGCCACATAAGCATTATCCGGGTATTGTGTAGAAGGAATGACACCGGCTGTATATGCACCGCTGCCGCTACCACCGTCAGTCTTAGTCACAAGTTCCTGATCTGTCACAGCTTCCGGCCATTTTTTAATACCGTACTTACTCATTCCCATTGGGATGACAGATGTATAAATCTTATTGTTAGCTTCAACCAGACCTGCCCATGAAACTTTTTCACCATTACCCAAGTAATTTTCGGCAAGCAAGGTACCCTCTTCCTGACTGCCATCGGTCGCATCCAAATAGTTGAACAACAATGCTTGAGCCACATTCTGATCCTCATCTGTTATTTTCGAGTCCCCGGTGGAAACAGTCACCACTTTATCCCCCCAGGTTCCATAAGACGTGATACGATTATAAGTGTATGTGTACTTTTCTTTCATTTTACCATCTGCCCCCAGATAATAGGAAGCTCCTGTACCTGCGCCACCTTTATTATAAACTAAAGCAAACACATAATCCAATCCTTTATATACCCAATAGGTACCGCCAATCACCTCGGTTCCATTCCCTTGAGTCGACACTGTTCCTTCATCCAAAGAATTGGCTACTACCAAATAACTTGCTTCACCGGTTGTGGCAGCCACCACATAAGCCGTTTCTCCATCAATTGGCGGGTTATCCACCGGATTATTATCATCGTCGCAAGATGCCACAAACACACCGCTACTCAAGCAAAAAGCTATGGCAAAAGCCTGTAATAAAAACTTCTTCATATATTCTTTATTATTGATTGATACTAAAAACTTACTCTTATTATTTACCGAAAAACACTCTGAACTTTCCATAGAATGCGCGCCCCGCTTTTTGCAGACTAAAATTGTCAAACAGTTGGGCATCGGTGAAATTCCGACATTCAAATGATACATTATAACGTCCATTCTTCATGGTGTAGGACAAAGACAGATTATGAGAAAACTGTTCCGGCACCATATTCTTTGAATCTTTATCTCCGAGATTCTCCCAGTAAAGAGGAAAATCGTGCTGCCAGTAGCTATCATAGCCGATGCTCAACACATTTCCTTTGACAAACAGGTCATTCCAATAAAAATTTGCATTGATATTAGCATAACGATAGGGCAGATTCGGCATACGCACTTTATAGTGCATGCTTTCTTGCAAAGAGGAACCCGCCAGAAACTTTTCGTAATCACGAGTATCGATGCTATTGAATGTTCCTCCTATATCAAACCAACGCGAGAAGCTATAAAGCAATGACAAATTATACCCTTTGGTCCTTACGTGACCGTGGTTCTCATAATATCCGTAGCTTGTTCCTCCCAATACGTCCAGTCCTCTTTTTATATAATCTTTCGTATCCCGATATATCAAACCGGCCTCGGCATACAATCCATGCTTGCCAAACTGATGATTATAGCTGAAACTCAAATTGACATTATCACTTTTCTCCGGTTTCAGATTCATTTTACCAGCTTCAAGGTCTTCATCTCCAAAGAGTTCGTCCGTGGTCGGCAGGCGGAAAGCCTTTTCGTACGAAAGTTTCACCTGAAGATCTTTCCATATAAAATAGGTACCTGCCGCTCCATATCCAAGAGCACTTGCCGTATTGGACAGATTGATATAATTGCCTATTCCATCCGTATTCTGCGATACCGGTCCCTTGTTGTATTGCCGATAATATTTGGCAAATGCCGACACATTCCATCTGTCCGACGGCATCAGACGGTAAGAAAGCCCGCTGACGTTTTTACGGGTGATTTTAGGAATAGAAAAGTCCGTGAATTTGGAAGAAGCACCGATGGTAGAGCGGCTCGTACGTTCAAAATCACTGATTACATGACTGAAAGTAAACGTATGCGCCTGTCCGATATGGTAATTCATCTTCAGCGTCCCATTCCAGTTTTTATTTTTAGATTCACTGTTCTGGTAAGACTGTTCTCCCCGGCTGCCTTTTTCATAAAAATCTCCACGCCAGTTGTAAGCCCGCGAAGCGGTATCGACATTGTTGGTGATATTATGATTATAATTGGCAGTCAACAGTAGATCCAGGTTTTTCACCAATAAGTTCTTTTTGTAATATTCTAAAGAAGGGACCAACGAATGTCCTTTGCGGAATTTTTCACCGAACACGACATCTTGATAAACGCCTGTTTGTATCTCTTTATAGAAATGGGAATAATTAAAACTCAACGCTAAACGGTCTGCCCATTTCTTTCCTACCAGGCCGATTTTTCCAATCACGGCTTCATTATGATACTGGTCATTAAAACGTTTCAGATGATAAATCTTATTTTTATCAAGTGGCGGAAAACGTACACTTCCATCTTCTTTAATCTCAAATTCGCGTACGTAAGTGTCTACATAATAATCATTATCCGAAAAGTTTTGAAAAGCATTGACTTCATACATAAAACCATTCTTGAACGTTTGTCCGAAGCGCACGTATGATTTATGAGTATTAAATGACCCGTAAGAATAGGAAGCGTCCATAAACCACTTTCCGGGTTGCTTGTTGGTGACAATATTAACCACTCCCCCAATAGCATCGGTTCCGAATCCTACAGGAACCACTCCTTTATAGACTTCTATACGGTCGGCAAAATTAATAGGAACATTGTTCAAATCGAATGCGGCACCGGCTCCCTCCTGTGGTATGCCGTCAATGAAGATTTTCACATGTTTCCCGCTAAAGCCATCGATATACAATTGCATATCCGACCCCACTCCACCTGATTCGCGGAGTTTTACACCGGGCACTTTAGTCAGTGCACCCGCCAAAGTCTGCGTACTGTTATGCAATTTCTTCGCATCAATGGCTACCGCATTAAAAGCAGACTGATTCACACGACCGACTCCGGATGTCGTGACCAGCACCTCTCCCAGTTCTTTTACCGCCGGCGCGATAGTGACGTTTACTTTTATTCTTTCTCCCTTGGCTAATTTAACTTTCTTTTCTACCGTTTGATAACCGATAGCCGAAACGACGAGTGTATATTCACCGGCTGTAGTTTTCAAATGATATATACCTTTTTCATCTGTATAGCATCCTTGGTTGGTTCCTTTCAGATAAACTGTCGCAAAATCCACCACTTCTTTCTCCGTGGACATCACTCTGCCTGAAATTAAACTACTACGATGACGCCCATGTTGTGAATATACGGATACGGAAAACAAGAATGCCAGAAAAACCAAAAAATATTTATTGCTCATCTCCTTTTTACCTTTTTACTTTATAACCTTTTCATTGCTCTAAAAGCGATGCAAAGGTAAGCAGAAAGAGGGATGTCAAACAATCCCTATCTATTGGTAAAAATAAGACAACAAAAATGAGGTATATAGATATGTACAATACCTATATATAAGTAAATACTAGATAATTTAAATAAAAAAAGAAAAGAAACCCTACTTCAGCCAACTCGCCAACGCACGTTCCGTTACCTCCCACAACTGCTCTTTCTGCACATGATTCGTGTATTTATCAGACAAGTTTTTCCGGTGGTTATTGACATACAGTTGCCCTGTCACACCGGCTTCCTTTTCGTCCAACAGTAAACCGATTGCCGTAGAAGCCCCTTTCTTGGGTTTACGGATAAAAGGACGGAAAAAAATATCCGTCAACGGATCGAACCACTTGTGCATAGTGATGATATCAGTAGAAACAATTCCCGGATCGGCAGCATTGACGCTAATCCCCTTCTCTCGAAGTTGCTCGGAAAGTTCGAAAGTAAACAATAATAAAGCCAGCTTCGTGTTACTGTAAACAGGAATCCTCCAAAACGTTCCCGTTTTCCCTCTATGAAAGAAATCTGGGAAGTCGAGCTTGCCGATTGCGTATGTACAGGAAACCATATTTACGATACGCGCTCCACGCACCATCAGCGGAATTAATTTCCGGGTAAGCAGATAAGGTCCCATGTAGTTCACACTTACCGTTCGTTCGAATCCTTCGGAAGTAGTATGAAAATCTGTCTCCATCGTTCCGGCATTATTCATTAACAAAGAGATGGGAAGATTCCTTTCTAAGATCTGACTGGCAAAAGCAACTACGGATTGCATAGAAGATAAATCGATAGCTATTACTTCCAAATCCGGGTTTCCTGTTTCCTTGCTCAAACGTTCACGAACAACCTCCGCTTTCTTCGGATGATAACAAGCCATTATGATTCGATAACCGGCTTTGGCTACGGCACGTGTTATTTCTGTTCCCATTCCTCCGTCCGCACCGGTGATGATTGCCCATTTCATTTCACTCATTTTTTCTCCAGTTTATCAATCTCCTTTTGTAAAGAGGAAGGTAATTGTTCTTTCAAATGTTGATGACAAGCCATTTCTATCGTATACATACGTCCTATGCAATAATTACTGTGTCCACAGTTGCAGCGTGCTTGTTCCTCCTGTTTCATCCGGTTCACGAATCCCGGTTCGTTCAGTAATGCTCTCGCCATCTGCACGGCATCAAAACCGGAATCGAGCACTTCATCTATTTTCTGACGGGAAACAAGGCCACCGACATAAATCAACGGCGCATCCGGAAGAGCCGCACGGAATTTCAGTGCATCTTCAAGGAAATAGGCCTCTTTGAAGGGTACAGAGGGTATCATCCATTTGCCAAACATACGGACTCCGTATTTCAGCCACCAACAATTCATATAGTAAGACATCGAACGAATCGGCATGGCACCTCTCATTACATACATCGGCGCTTTGCTGACAAAACCACCACTCAACACCAATCCATGAGCGCCAAGTTCCAACAGTCGTTTGGCCACTTGTATGGATTCGTCAATCTCCATTCCTCCTTTGAAGCCGTCGCGCATATTCATTTTTACGAAAACTGCCATATCACTGCCTGCCGTTTTCATCACTTCTTCCATCACCATATCCATAAAACGCATCCGGTTTTCGAGCGAACCGCCATATTCATCTTTCCGGTGATTGGTGTAGGGAGACAGGAATTGACTAATCAAATAGCCGTGCCCCGCATGTACTTCAACGGCGTCGAACCCGGCTTTCCTCGCCAGATTGACTGCATTTCCATACGCTTTCGCCATTTCCGGCAACTCCTCTTTTTCCATTCCACGCACAAACGTAGGAGAATAGAGGTTGAAGCCTGAAGATGCGGATATAGGAGTGACACCACATATATTTTTATGGGACATATTTCCACAATGCCCGATTTGTATACCTACTGCGGCACCTTCATCGTGCACGGCTTTTGTCAATTCGTGTAAACGGGGAATAATGGACGGACGCAACCACAACTGACGGTCGAAAGAAAGTCCGCTTTGTGTCACGGCAGCATAAGCCACTGTTGTCATACCCACTCCCCCCGCAGCTACCGACCGATGGTAATCCAGCAACATTTGCGTGGGAGTATTCTCCGGACACATGCTCTCAAAAGCTGCCGAACGAATCGTTCGATTCCGCAGCGTCAAAGGGCCAAAGGTGACCGGGCTAAAAAGTTTAGATTCCATAGTAGTTGATATTTTATTTAAGTCATACGTAAGTCGTGATGAAAAGCACCCCTAATAAAGAAAAGGGAACACTCGTTTCCGTTCTCCCACTGCGTCTCCGAATTCTTCGCGGTAACGGCACCAAATGGCGTTGGCACGGGGAACAAGGTTAGCAATCGTCCACCAAAGGAAGACCAGACCGGAAAGTGAACAAGTGAGTATCGCCCAACCTGCCCATTCTACTATCTCGCCGAAATAGTTGGCGGAAGTGACATAACGGTACATTCCTTTTTGAGGCAGATAATGCCGGGTGTCTCCCGGTTTGCGCAAATGACGGATGATATAATCCGACTGCCAGTTCAACAGCATACCTGCGAAAAAGAGCAGTGCGCCGATAATAAACCACGGTGAAGTGAACCAACCGGCTTGATACATCGTTTCGGGAGCAAGATAGAAAATCCATTTTCCTTGCATATAACCATTCAGCAGATTAAAAAGAACTCCCATCGACATGATTGCCAGCGGCATCTTACTTTTTCCTTTCAATAGCAAAGGGAAGATGAAAGCACGCTGAAAATAGTGAATCTGAAAGAAGAGGAAGAAAGTGAAAATCACCGGTTCAAACCGACGTTCGGAATAGATCCACATCACGCACATCACCACAAAAACCGGAGCTTCCATCAATATCCAGGCTAGTTTATTGGAGATAGCTACTCCCCACGATGCTGTGCGGAAAATACCATATCCGGCTTTCACAAAGTAAAGGGCGATAAAAACAAACAAAGCAATCAGGCTCATCACCCCCAGAAACAGATTAAAAGTATCTATACTCATACCGATCTATTTTGTAACACGCAAAAATAACAAAAATGAGATAAACGACGATACAAAAAATAGAAAGAATCTGAAGTACATTCTTTTACGAACATAAAAAAGGAGAAAATATAAAATTTCCCGGATGCGCGTCTGAAATGATCGGGCACACATCCGGGATTACTTATCTATTTAATAAAAGGATTGGTTATTATCAGCGTTTCTTAATTGGGATATAAGCCAAATCATCAAGTACATTTTTATAAGCCGGGCGGATAATCCGTTTACCGTCGAAGGTCAATTCTTCATTGCGGTGTGCACACCAGCCTACGATACGTGCCATGGCAAACAGTGGAGTGAAGATTTCCTGCGGCAAACCGATCATTTCATACACGAAGCCCGAATAGAAGTCGATATTGCTGGACACTGTCTTTCCGTTGTTTTTAACCCGTCCGAAAGTAGCGATGGCACGTTCTTCCAACAGTTCGAGGAAAGCAAATTCGCTTTCTCTGCCTTTTTCACGGGCAAGGTCGCGAGCCAGTTCTTTCAATAGAAGAGCACGAGGGTCGGAGATGGTATAAACGGCATGTCCGATACCATAGATCAATCCGGTTTTGTTATACACTTCTTTGTTCAACATTCGGGTGTAGTAAGTGTCTATCTCATCTACACTTGTCCAGTCTTTGATATTTTCCTTCAGGTGCTGGAACATGTCGGCAACCTGAATATTGGCACCTCCGTGAAGCGGACCTTTCAGCGAACCGATACCTGCGGCGATGGCCGAATAAGTATCTGTTCCGGTAGAAGAAGTAACGCGAACGGTGAAAGTGGAGTTATTACCACCACCGTGCTCTGCCTGAAGAATCAATAACAAATCGAGGGTACGTGCATCTAGTTCGGTATAGTCTTTTTTCAGCATATACAGAAAATTCTCGGCAATAGAGAGCTTTTCCTGCGGATGGCGGATATGCAGAGAACGTCCGAAAGTAGCATGACGAAGCATATTATAAGCATAAGCGATGATAGTGGGGAACTTTGAAATCAGTTCAATACTCTGACGCATCAGGTTATCCCGGGAGGTATCATCCGCATTTGCGTCAAAACGATACATTTCCAATACGCTGCGTGAAAGAATATTCATGATGTTGTTTCCTTCCAACTCGATGATGTTCATTTTCGTTTTCTGTTCCAACGGCATATTGTCATTAATCAACTCACGGAAAGAAAGCAATTCTTCTTTATCCGGCAGACGTCCGGAAAGCAATAGGTAAGCCACTTCTTCGAAGCCAAAGCGTTTCTCTTTGATTATAGCGTGAGAAATATCTTCTACATCATAACCGCGATAGAACAGTTTTCCCGGTATGGGTTTCAGTCCCCCCCCCGGAACACGTTCATATCCTACTACATTACCGATTCTGGTTAAACCTACCAATACACCTGTGCCGTCTTCATTACGCAATCCGCGCTTCACATCAAACTTGGAGAACAATTCTGTATCAATCCGGGTAGCTTCCTTCATTTCCTCGGAAAGCTTGTAAATCAAGTACTCTTTTTTCATCTTTCTTCGTTTTTTATTCGTTACTTTTGTTTTTCAATTCTTTCCACGATCTCACGAGTGAAAGCGGAAGTAGAGAGGGAGGTTCCATTCGGCATAAAACGGGCTAAATCGTGTGTAGCACGAGCGTCCAGGAAGCTTTGTTCCAAGGCTTTCTCTATCAGAGCAGCCGCTTCTTTCCAGTCAAAATATTCGAGCATCATTACTGCCGAAAGGATAATAGAACAAGGGTTCACCACATCTTTTCCCGCAATATTGGGGGCTGTTCCGTGAGTCGCTTCAAAGATGGCATGACCTGTCTGGTAGTTGATGTTTGCTCCCGGAGCGATGCCGATACCGCCTACCATGGCCGCCAGTTGGTCGGAAACGTAGTCTCCATTGAGGTTTAAGGTGGCTATTACGGAATATTCTTCGGGAATCAGGAGTGTATTTTGTAAGAAAGCATCTGCAATGCAATCTTTTATCACCAGTCTGCCATCTGCCAAAGCATCGCCAAATTCACGTTGCGCCAGTTCGTAGCCCCATTTTTTGAAACCACCTTCGGTAAACTTCATGATATTCCCTTTATGCACCAGTGTTACGGAAGGCAAATGATGGTCGAGCGCATACTGGCAGGCAGCACGTACAAGACGCTCCGTGCCCTCACGTGATACAGGTTTCACACCGAAAGAAGAGGTTTCCGGGAAACGGACTTTTGTCACGCCCATTTCGTCTTTCAAGAATTGATAGAACTTTTCAGCTTCCGGAGTTCCGGCTTCCCATTCGATACCTGCATAAATATCTTCCGTATTTTCACGGAACACACACATATTCACTTTCTCCGGTGATTTGACAGGCGACTGTACTCCCTGATACCAACGAACCGGACGAAGACAGACGTATAAATCAAGTGTCTGACGCAGTGCTACGTTCAACGAACGGATTCCACCTCCGACAGGAGTTGTCAACGGACCTTTGATTCCTACCAGGTATTCCTGAAAGGTTTCCATTGTTTCATCCGGCAACCAGGAACCAGTCGCGTTGAAGGCACGTTCTCCCGCCAACACTTCTTTCCATTCGATACGACGTTTGCCGCCGTATGCTTTCCGGATAGCTGCGTCCACTACGGCTTGCATGGCAGGAGTCACTTCGGCTCCTACTCCATCGCCGGTAATATAAGGTACGGTAGGCACATCGGGTACCAACAACGTACCATCTGTTTGCATGGTTATTTTGCTCATTCTTTATCTTGCATTTAAGGCAGAACCGGCACGGAACCAGGCTATCTGCTGTTCATTATAGGTATGTTGCACTTCAAAACTTTCTTTCGTTCCGTCTTCGTGATGAAGAATAATCGTCAGATTGCGCCCCGGTGCGAAATGGACTAAGCCTGATAGGGACAAAAGATCGTGTTCCCGAATCTTGTCATAGTCTGCTTTATCTACAAAAGTAAGAGCAAGCATCCCTTGTTTTTTCAGATTTGTTTCGTGGATACGGGCAAAACTCTTAGCCAAAATGACACGTACATTGAGGAAGCGTGGTTCCATGGCTGCATGTTCACGGCTGGAACCTTCTCCATAATTCTCTTCGGCAACAACAATAGACGGAATACCTTCGGATTTATACATCTTTGCCGTACCGGAAACTGTTCCATAAGTATTTGTCGAACGATTCCAAACACGGTTCGTTTCACCATTGAAAGCATTGACAGCTCCCATCAGCATATTGTCGGAAATATTCTCCAAATGTCCCCGGAAGCGGAGCCACGGACCTGCCATAGAGATATGGTCGGTAGTACATTTTCCCTGTGCTTTAATCAATAAAGGCATATTCAGCAAGTCCTGTCCGTCCCATGCCGGGAAAGGAGTCAGAAGCTGGAGACGTTGGGAATCCGGTTTTACCCTGATTTCCGTTTTTGCTCCGTGCGGGGCAATATACCCTTCATTTCCCTGTTCAAAACCTTTCAAAGGAAGTTCATCTCCTACAGGCTCGGAGAGTTTCACTTTTTCTCCGTTATGATTCACCAGTCTGTCTTTCAACGGGTTGAAACAGAGATCACCGGCTATTGTTAACGCCATCGTTAGTTCCGGAGAAGCTACAAACGCGTATGTGTTGGGATTACCGTCAGCGCGTTTGGCAAAATTACGATTGAAAGAGGTGACGATTGAGTTTTTTCGTGTCGGATCGTCCGTCTGACGTTTCCACTGACCGATACAAGGTCCACAAGCATTTGCCATAATCGTGGCTCCCAACCGTTCAAAAGCTTCAATCATACCGTCTCTTTCGGCAGTAGCCCGGATTTGCTCCGAACCCGGATTGACGATCAGCGGAGAAGCGACGCTCAAATTCTTTTCTGTCACCTGCTTTGCCAGAGAAGCTGCACGGCTCAAATCCTGATAAGAAGAATTGGTACATGAACCTATCAAGCCCACCTCCATTTTACGGGGGTAGCCGTTCAATAACACTTTTTCTGCAAATTCAGAGATAGGAGTAGCGGCATCCGGTGTAAACGGCCCGTTTATATAAGGTTCGAGTTCTGACAAATCTATTTCAATCACACGGTCGTAATAGTTGGATGGTTCGTCGGTCACAATGTCGTCTGCACGAAGATCTGCATCAACAGATTCAGCCCAATCAACTACACAATCTCTTCCGGTAGCTCTCAAATAAGTAGCCATGCGTCCGTCAAAGGGGAACAAAGAGGTAGTAGCTCCAACTTCGGCACCCATATTGCAAATGGTAGCTTTCCCGGTAGCAGAAAGGGATTCGGTTCCGGGACCAAAATATTCGATAATAGCATTCGTTCCTCCTTTTACGGTAAGGATGCCGGCCAATTTCAGGATTACATCTTTCGGAGAGGTCCAACCGCTTAGTTTTCCGGTCAGACGGACACCGATAATCTTCGGCATTTTCAGCTCCCATTCCATTCCTGTCATCACATCCACGGCATCCGCACCACCGACACCGATAGCCACCATGCCCAGTCCGCCTGCATTAGGCGTATGAGAGTCTGTTCCCACCATCATACCGCCGGGGAAAGCATAGTTTTCGAGCACTACCTGATGGATAATTCCTGCTCCCGGTTTCCAGAAGCCGATGCCATAACGGGAAGATACATCACGGAGGAAGTCGTATACTTCTTCATTGGTTAGTCTTGCCGTAGCAATATCCGCCTTTGCGCCTTTATACGCCTGTATCAAGTGATCGCAATGCACTGTCGAAGGCACAGCCACCTGATCCTTACCTGCATTCATAAATTGAAGCAATGCCATCTGTGCAGTCGCATCCTGCATAGCCACACGGTCGGGACGGAAATTCACATAATCCTCCCCCCGTTTGTAATCTTTCAAATCGGCTACATCATACAGATGAGCATACAAAATCTTCTCGGCCAACGTCAAAGGGCGTTTCAGTATAGCCCGTACGTGTTCTACCTTTCCTTTATAAGCAGCGTAGAAAGCTTCTAACATAGTCACATCATATACCATATTGCTTTTTGTTTTTTAGTCTATCTATTAAAATAACGAACGACGTTCGAGTAATGTTTAACAAAATGAAATATTTTTTCTACCCGGAACGAAGATTTGTTACCTTTGCGCCTATTATGAGTAATAATCCGAAAAGTCCCATTATAGACCTTCAGCAACAGCAACTCCTCCTGCGGATGGAGTATGAATATGAGAAGGAAGAATTTAAGCGGCAGACCGAAACAATGGGCGTTGCCCGTAAAGTGAAGCGCGGTCTCTGCTGGTATCCTGTCTCTCTTGGCCGAAGTTACTACAATTCGCTGAATCAGCTTGTAATAGATATTACACGGACCGAAAATAAAGAAATAGAGCATTCCTTTGAGTTCGGCCGTCCTGTTTGCTTTTTCCACCAGTCATTCGAAGGAAAAGTGAAGTATATGGATTTCATCGCTACCGTCAGCTTTGCCGACGAAGAACGAATGGTCGTTGTACTCCCCGGAGCCGGAGCTTTAGCGGAACTGCAAACTGACGGTATACTGGGGGTACAACTTTATTTTGACGAAACATCGTACCGGGCCATGTTCGAGGCACTGGAAGACACGATACGTGCCAAGGACAACCGCCTGGCGGAACTGCGCGACATTTTGCTGGGTACCCAAAAGCCGGGATTCCGCGAATTATATCCCGTCCGCTTCCCATGGCTGAACAGTACACAGGAAACAGCAGTCAACAAGGTGCTATGTACGCGTGACGTATCTATTGTTCACGGTCCTCCGGGAACCGGAAAGACAACGACTCTTGTCGAAGCGATTTACGAAACATTGCATCGGGAACCACAAGTGCTTGTTTGTGCGCAAAGCAACACGGCTGTCGACTGGATTTGTGAGAAACTGGTAGACCGGGGAGTCCCCGTGCTCCGCATTGGAAATCCAACCCGGGTCAACGACAAAATGCTTTCATCCACCTATGAACGCCGGTTTGAAAGTCATCCTGCCTACCCGGAGCTTTGGGGAATCCGTAAATCTATCCGCGAAATGGGTAGCCGGATGCGCCGGGGTAGTTATTCTGAACGGGAAGGAATGCGTAATCGCATGAGTCGTCTCCGCGACCGTGCCACGGAGTTGGAAATACAAATCAATGCCGATCTTTTCGACAGTGCCCGCGTAATTGCTTCTACCCTAGTCAGCAGCAACCACCGCCTGCTCAACGGACGTCGTTTTCCGACTTTATTCATCGACGAAGCTGCACAAGCCCTCGAAGCTGCCTGCTGGATCGCTATCCGCAAAGCAGACCGGGTCATCCTTGCAGGAGATCATTGTCAACTTCCGCCGACTATCAAATGTATAGAAGCTTCCCGTGGAGGATTGGATCATACGTTAATGGAAAAAGTGGTTCAGCAAAAACCTTCCGCGGTCTCTCTATTAAAAGTACAGTACAGAATGCATGAAGCCATCATGCAGTTTCCCTCCGACTGGTTTTATCACGGAGAACTGGAAGCTGCTCCGGAAGTACGCTATCGGGGGATTCTTGATTTCGACACTCCCATGAACTGGATCGATACTTCAGAGATGGACTTTCACGAAGATTTTGTAGGAGAAAGCTTCGGACGCATCAATAAGCAGGAAGCCAACCTACTACTGCAAGAACTGGAAACTTACATCGGACGTATCGGCAAAGAGCGAATACTGGATGAAAGAATTGATTTCGGTCTGATTTCGCCATACAAGGCACAAGTGCAATATTTGAGAGGAAAAATAAAAGGAAGCAGCTTTTTACGTCCTTTCCGCAGCCTCATCACCGTGAATACGGTAGACGGCTTTCAGGGACAGGAGCGAGACGTTATTTTCATCAGTCTCGTACGTGCCAACGAGGACGGACAAATCGGGTTTCTAAATGACTTGCGAAGAATGAATGTAGCGATTACGCGGGCACGAATGAAACTTGTTATATTAGGAGATGCTTCCACCCTTGCCAAGCATCCTTTCTATAAAAGGTTGATGTTATTCATTAAAAGAGGTTGTGTCAAAACGCTGACACAGCCTTTTTTTATGCGCAAAGCCCA
>NZ_QVLZ01000076.1:0-1450 GCF_003435205.1 Bacteroides sp. AF32-8BH
ATTATAATTGGACTATCAGCTATTCTCTATTTTACAGGTTGTTATAACAGGGAACAGACCCCTCGCCTTAGTGAGGCTGAAAAGCTAATGCAGAACAACCCGGATAGTGCATTAGCAATACTACAAAAACTCAAACCAGAAGGCAACCGGGCTGAACAGGCCAGATATGCATTGCTCTATTCCGAAGCTTTGGAAAAAAAACAAATGAAAGTTACTGACGATTCATTGATCCGCCAGGCTTGGCAATATTATAAACATTACCCCAAAGATTTACGTCACCAGTGTAAAACTCTATATTATTGGGGAAGAATTAAATTACGCACAGGTGATAAACCGGGAGCATTACGTCTTTTTCTCAAAATAGAAAAGAAACTGACAGATACCGATGAATCTTATTACAAAGGGCTTTTATACAGACAGATCGGTGAAGTATATTATAAACAAATGAACTACAGCCGGGCATATCATTATTTCCACGAAGCCAGAAATAATTTCCGCCAATCGGGTGATATCCAGGAGGAGACAAAGGCAACCCTTGACATGGCAGCCGCTACTTTTCACTCAAAAGATATAGAAAAAGCAATAAGGCTGTATTCGGCGGCTCTTGACTTGGCCGATGAACATAATAACAGTAATCTGATAGAAGTCAGCCTTACTAATCTTGCATCACTATATGTGATATCCAAACGGCATATATCCAATGACCTGTTACAGCGAATCGAACTTTCCGCCCGACAGGATACGGTATATGGATATCACACATTGACAGATGTAAGTCTTTTGAAGAATCATATAGACAGTGCACGGTATTATCTGGAGCTTGCAAAGGCGCACACTACTGATATTTGCGACATGGCAGAACTACAATACACTGCATACCATATCGAAGCGCAGGCTAAAAATTTTGAAAAAGCAACGGACAATGTACATCGCTATATCTACTTGAACGATTCAATAATGCGCTCAAACATGCAATTCTCCGCCGGTATGGTCGAGCGGGACTATTTTAAAGAGCGAACAAAATTCGCCCAATACAGAATGAAAAACCGGACTGTCTGGGAAATAGCTATAGCAGCCGCTACCTTTTTTATTATTGGAATTGCCTGGTATATCGTCCGCCAACGTTTACGCATGCAACGTGATCGTACCAACCATTATTTGTTATTGACAGAGAAAGCCAATTCCGAGTACAAGGCTCTTACTGAACGCGTGAAAAAACAGCAGACTACGGAAAGTTATTTAAGAGGATTGGCTGCTTCACGCTTTGACATTGTCGATAAACTTGGAAAGACCTACTATGAACGTGAAAATACAACATCGCAACAGTCAGTCATATTTAATGAAGTAAAGCAGATAATTACAGATTTTGCAGAAAGCAATGAAATACTGCAAGAATTGGAAAAAATCGTAAACACTTGTCATGACAATGCCATGTACAAGCTCAAGGAAG
>NZ_QVLZ01000076.1:1460-14814 GCF_003435205.1 Bacteroides sp. AF32-8BH
ATCGTAAACACTTGTCATGACAATGCCATGTACAAGCTCAAGGAAGATTTTCCGACCATGAAAACTTCTGACACCAGGCTGTTATGCTATATTTTTGTAGGATTCTCACCACAAGTAATTAGCTTATTCATGAAGGATACGGTGGCTAACGTATATGCTCGAAAATCACGGCTCAAATCACGTATCAAATCTGCAAAAATAGTAAATAAAGAACTGTTTTTAAATCTTTTGGGATAAAACGGTACATTATTTACGGTAATATATTTTTGACAGGTAAAGGCGCATTTCAGTAATTATATGGATAAAACAAGGAATATGCTTGGCGAGATGAAATAACTATACACAATCCATCTTATAAGTTGTGATCAAGAAAAACAATATCAAAACAGATTTGAACAGTCTTCTTAAAAAGGCAAACAATCTACTTTTGCTTATATATTTGGAGAAGTAGCTAATTTGAAACATAATGCTTTAAATATATCTGACGGATACAATTCAGGAACAGATAACAGTTTATTTTTTTATTATATAAGAACATGCAAAAAAAGAATTTATTCGGAATACTTATTTTAATTGCTTATTTCGCTTCCTGTAATCAAATACATAAAACCCACTATGAGAATGGATGGTATCACATCCTATCACAGCAAAAAGACAGTATTGCTAAAGAGTCTATTGTAACAGTAAAAGATTTTGTTTCGTTACGAATGGATTCTGATGAAAATGGGACATGCGTAATTGTGGGGCAAATAAGCAAGCATAAACTAAAAAAATGGGCAAAAGAAACAGAAAAGGCAATTGGCAAACATATAGCTTTTGTACTTGACGATACGGTAATCACAAATCCAAAGGTGAATGCAAGAATTGAAAACGGTGTTTTTCAAATATCGTTACCTCATGGCTACGATTTAAAAAACATATATAATAAAATTAGGAAAGAGAAAATAGATTCTATTGAAAGTATATTCAAAGGTTGGGAGAAAGATTCCATCTATTACTCATCCAAAGAGAAAGCCGATTCAATTGTGTTTGCGATAGACTACTGGGAGGCTTCTGAATGGGTGGATATGTCGGTCAATCCCGAAGATCATTATTGGTGGGGAGATTTAGATACTGCCACCTACAGCAAATTAGAATCTGCCTTATGCGAAGAAATTGCCAAGCCAAATTTCAGCAGCCGTGCAGAAGATTATATGAAGTTGGATACATATAAGAGGTACAAGGCGTATCTTTGCGAAAATGCAGACTATATTAATCTCATGTTTCAAGGTTTCTTGTTTACAGAACCGGCTACCGGACTATGCGGGTTTCTAGTGGATGATATAGTGAGAAGCCGATATCCCACTGCCCCAAGTATTCGGGTAATGACCTTAAAGATAGATAACCAAGATGACGAGATGTTCGCCAAGTTGAAATATCAGAAAGCTATTTGGCGGTTGATGAATAAAGAAAGAGATGCGAAGAGTAACAAGCAATGAGAATGGTAGCTATGAGTAATTTGAAAAACAAAGTATTAACAGCAATGGGTATCATAAAATACTCATTTGGTTTCTGACGATTATTCCTGTCGGTATTCCTTTATGTGCTATTATTGGGCTTATGTATGGTATTAAAAATAAAGATACAATATTTACCAAATGCTCTGCCGTAGCTTTATTTGTTGGAATAGCTTGTATTGTTTATACTCTATTAGTTATAAAATCTACGTAGATTGAAATATTTACCAAATATGTGAATAAAAGATTATCAATAAATATAGGGAAACAAACCAAAGGTGTATGGATATAAATAAGGTTATTAATGATGTCTTCAAAATTGTACTAAATATTTTATTTGTATTTACAAAGAGTTATTTGACAACATAGCACCGCAAATCGCTGAAATTTGCACGGTTGCTAATTCGTTACCTCTATTTCTCAAATACTCTGCTAAAAGTTTATTCTTCAATCGGTTAAATCCAACCGATGAAAATCTAAAATAAAAATACACGATAAAGATATAAAAGAAATCGTGTTTTGTTTAGGTAGATTTTACACCGCTCGATATGCTTAAAAATTATCGTCAAAGTTGTAACGAATAAATCAGCAGCTTCCATACTCTGTTCACTTTCTTGGGAATAACCCAACAGATGCTTGACATCCTCTCCTTTTTTTTTGGGGGGGGTAAAAGTTATTTTTTTCTCCTGAAAATAAAATGGCCTTGGTAGTCTTGAAGTCCTATATCAACTTTTCATATTCATAACTGATTAAATATTTAACTAGTAATATTCGTTACCAGTTATTTAGTGGTGTTCAGATTGCCCCTCTTCATTCACTAACCAATCCTAAATCGTTAATGTGATTCGTCAGTAATTAGCAAATTTCCTTAATATTTAGTCCCTCCAGACTATTATTAAGGCAAGAAAAAACAAATCCGTTTAATTCGGAGGCAAAGTCAACAGTATACAGATAGATGAAATCTCCTTTATAGAACATATCTCCTTTACGGCTTTTAACGAAGTAATACATTTGAAAGACTGTATTCATTTACAACAACTGATCAAAGTTAGGATTAAGGTACTTGCTGCGGATTCAAGCTACACTAATAATATCAATTTAAAAAGTTTTACAAAACACTTCTTTAAGTACAAGGTCTGAGCTATCTAAATTGCTCCATTTCGTAAGATTTGATGGTCAGAACTCAGCCATGAAAGTGCTACCAGATTGAAAGGAAGTTTTAAAATGTAGAAATAATATTATTTACAGACCAGAATAAAAAGCCAGAAACAGGGAAGTGGAAATATTTTGGATTTTCTTTGGAGTACATACGTTCAATGCGGTATGTATGATTGAAAAGGTCACGAAGAAAAAAAAAGAACGGCAGCATAATCTGACTAAAATAAGAGGAGAGAGTGGGTGAACTTCACCTAAAAATGAGGTATATAATGCATGGATGGAAAAAATAGGAATATGTAAATGATATTCTATAAAAAATGGAAGACTGGGGCTTTTCGAAAAAATGAAGAGAAAAAAAATTATATAAAGTGTTTTTTTTATTAACTTATAGGAAAGAACATCTTATGAAAGAGAATCAATTTATTTTTCAAATCATTCGTATTTGTTTGTGTCATAAAAAGTCTTAAAACAAAGTTTATTTGAATATTAGATACTCATTATATCTTTGTGCCTTCAAACAAAGAGTACATTAAATCAGAACAAACAGCCGTTTGCACGAGCATTGAATTTAACTTTATAATAAATCTAGCTGTGTGGTGAGAGATGAGACTGCTAGCGAGATAATCTATTTATTAGAACTTAAGTGCCCCTATTGCATGAGTGAATGTTCAAGAGTATGGCCTGAATGATATCAAATGAGTACAGAAAGCGACTCGAAACGATATGGAAGATAGCTATATGATACCCTCTAAAAGTAAATCTATCAAGAGACGTCAGACGTTTATGACAATGTTTTTTTAACAATACGATGTCACAACACATAGCTTTTGTAGATGAGTTATTTTAAGATAATATTGGTGACAACAACCGACTTTTGTATGGTACCTCATTTCAATATCCTTAAGTTCGTCAGTATCCCCTCGGAAAACGTTTTGTCGTGGACTTGCGAGTACCTATCTCTTGCTGTTCAAGAAATCTTGTGCTATAGAAGATTTATTGTGTATGGTTTGAACACACGTTTTTGATCATCCACAATTATAGTTGAGTGATACCACCTTCAACTTGTAAAAAGAATGTTCCGTTTGTTGGATAAAATACTTTTTGAATTGGCCATCCTTTCTTGATTTTTATAGAATATGCTAAAAATACATTCAATTTTTACTTTGAATGGCTCATTCACTAATTAAGAATAATATTATAGGGAATATATGGTATTTGTGAAATATCATAAAAAGGGTCTTTTTCAAACACTGTTAGGGATACTGTAACAGTCGGTGTTATAATAGTGTATCACTCTATTATGAAGATTGACCATATAATCAGAATTAGCAATGTGAAACATATTTTTTTAAGTTTGATATTGGAATAATATTGTTTTTTTATGCTTTTCGAACAGATGTTAGTTCAATGTGAGATAAAATAATGTTTCATAACACTAAGGTGTTGATTGTTAGATGTATATGAATTGAGGTGTTAGATTTTTAAAATCATTTTATAATTCAAATACAATTTCGCTTTATTATTTTTGCTGGCAAAGAAAAAGTAAGAAAAATCTGACTTTTTTATTTATGAGTACTCATTAGCATTTTATCTATTAATTTAAATTTATCAAAAATGAAAACTAAACCTTTTTTAAAATCGATGGCATTAGTGATTTGTTGCTTAACTTCTTTTGTATTGGTATCATGTGATAAGGATGATGATAAGCCCAATTTAAAAATCAGTCCTAATAAAGTAGAAGTTGCAGTTGGTAAAACGGTTACTGTGTCTGTTAGTAATGGTACTGCACCATATACGACGAAATCAAGTGATGCAAAAATCGCAGTTGCGAAATCAGATAAAAATGCGATTGTAATTACCGGTGTAAAAGATGGTTCAGCAATGATAACTATTACGGACCGGAAGGGAGTTACAGGAAAAGTTGCTGTAACTGTAAGAACTGTAAAAGAGACCCCAAAAACTCCAAAAGGACTGGATTTTGATAAACAATCTATTACTGTGAGTGTTGGAAAAGATGGTATAGTAACAGTAAAAGGTGGTGCACAGCCATATTCTGCCGTTGCGAAAGATGTCAATATTGCTACGGTATCAGTCAAGGAAAATAAAGTCAACATAAGAGGAGTTAAGGCAGGAAAAACTACTATTACAGTTACAGATAAGGATAAGAAAACGGGAACTATCAATGTGACGGTTAAATAGTTTTCTTTTTTTTCTAATTTTATTGTAATGCATAGCGAGTGAGACGAAGATAATTTCGTTATATACTGCTATGCATTTACAATAAGTCTTTGTATATAATGATCTTGCGAGTTATAATTAACTTCAAATTATATGTTAAATATTTTAAATTATGAAATTGATTAAATTGCATTTATTGGTAGCAGCCATGATAATAGTAACATCAGGCTGTGTTGGATCTGGGAAGAAATATAAACAACAAGAAAATAGTGCTGCCGGAGTAGTGGATAGCAAAAACAAAGATTGTTATGGCACCTATGAAGGCATATTACCTTGTGCCGACTGTGGTGGCATCAAAACGACATTGAAAATTAATAGTGATGCAACTTATGATTTGCGGAGTGAGTATCTGGGTGAGGAGAATGGTATTTTTGAAGAGAGCGGTGTATATAATATGATAGGCGAAAACATCATTGAACTGGTTACTCCTTCATCGGGTGCCAAAACATATTATAAAGTTCTCGACGACGCAGTGGTCTTGTCTGACAGTACGGAAATCTTCAACAATAGCGGGCGGCTCGCAGCACAATATATATTGAAAAGACAGTAATGTTTATGTGTGATAGGACATGTGATTTGTTTAAGGTAGGAAATTTTAACATAAAAAGGTGCCTATTATTTCTTGTCTGTATAATGTTATTAGTTGCTTGTGGTGAGAATGATCCGATTGAATCCCGGAATCGACATCCCAGGCAACAGGAAGAATCTCATAGTGAACAATCCGGATCAGTTCCCGCTGTGGCTAAAGAGGATGTTGCAGCTTATTTTAGATTTGATATGTCTAGAGATATAAATGTTGCGTTAGGACTTGTTGAAGCACAGAAAGAGACGCTGCAGATAAACGGGAAAATGATAAAAATAACTGAGGCTGTAGTGAAAAGGAAAGATTATCAAAAAGGCTCATTTGTGCTATATGTTACAGGCACGGTAAATGGTTCACCTTTTAAGAATGAATTCACTTTTACCGGCTTTGTGAGCAAACCTGACGATTATCAAATGGTTAATGGTGCACAAGCTGAGTGGAAAGCAAATGCTGATTATTATGCAAAGCTTGATTTTGATAGCTTTTACAGATTACATAAAGTGAACATGTTTACAATTGAGAATTTAGGCCGGTTAGTGGACTTTTATTCTATAAATGTAGGGGGAGAAAAATATCTTTTTACTCTGGAAGATCTTGAGAAGACGGTTCTTGAAGATATAAAATATGAGCAAAATCAGCTTTCTTTCTATCTTAGGTACAATAATAGTAGGTCTAAAAAAAGAATATCACTTCTGTTTGACAAGAATAAATATTATGAAGGAAAGGTTACTGTAAATACAGATTTTATAAAACAGAAGTATATGAGAGGGATATATGAAAATCCATCTCTATTTAATGGTCACATTTTTTCATATGATGAAAGTGCGTATGCTGTGGAAATCAGTACAACTCTGAAAGAAAAAAGCGACACAGGCAACATGCTTACACTACATTTAAGCATGTATGCAAAGGGTAATGGTGGCTTGTTGCTTGCAGAATTTGATAAAATATTCACCGGTTTTAAACCCTTAAGTGAATTGAAGAATGAGTTGATAGCCTACTCAACACCGGATTTGCATGAGTTTGTGAAAAATAAACTTAAGAATAGTAATTATGGTGATGTGAAAAATAAGTTTTCCAATTCTATAGATAGATGGATACAGTATGTGGAATTTGTAATTAAGGATCATGATTCATTGCAATGGGAAAAGAATAAATGGAGCAAGAACGTCTTGAATGGTCTCTTTTCTTCTGTAAAGGATATATATTTGGATAATGTAAGATTTGAACTTAACTCCGCCCAATTAAAGGAGATTGGCGGAAAGCGTTTTTTGTATATTGTTTTTCAAATGATTGGTGCTAATGATTTGGTATTGACGAGTGACGCTATTCTTTTTAATATGTCCATACACATACCTTCTTCGTTATAAAATGATTTGTGACAAATTGATCCGGTCCAATATTGTGTTTATATTTAAATTGAAATTCACAATGATATCTAAGACAAAAATATTCCTTTTTTTTCTTGCAAGAGCTTTATTTATTAATGCACAACAATAAGAAAAAAAGAGGAAGTAAAAAATGATTCCGTTTACTAACTTCAGGAGGGTAGTAGTAGCCTCTCTCGACCAATAAATATAAAAAAATCTTTCTATTGGAATGAAGACAAGATAAAAGCTGGCATATCTGTACAAGGAAATTGGCGTAACCAAAACTTTCCAGGTACACTTCCGCAAAGAAAGAATATGGTAACCGGAACATTTGAACGCGATTTCGACATCAATCCTTTCTCTTATGCTTTGGGAATGAGCCGTACTTTGCGTCCTCGAAATATCAACGTGAACTGAAGTATTATCGTAACAATTGGACACCGTTCAATTTTAAACGAATTTAAAAACAATTATATGAGAATCGAAGTACTTGATTTTAAAATAATAATGCTCATCGGTCAAAACTTATCAAGAGATCATTACTGAATATTTTCTGGGAGAAGAATCATTTTGGTTTTAGGGGGCATCTTACACAGGCCCTCCAATATGAACAGGAATAAAAATAGGAAGATTTATTATAGCCTGTTATCATACAGCCGGTAACGATGTGTCGATTTATTTGATTCCCATATCAAAATAATCGGGACAATATATTTAATCGTACTTGATCGTAAAATCATCATTTATAGGTATTGCGTACAATTATGCAATCTGCTATCTTTACAACCTAATGGATAATGCAAGAAAAAAGCGGAAATACAGAGCCATAGTGGCATGCTTATTGTTGCTGACTATGATGCCTTTCTTCTTTGTGAAAGCCTTTCATGTTCACAAAGAAGATTTATGTATATCTCATGATGAGCAACAATCTTCCCATCATGATTCTGCCGATAAATGTGCTATCTGCCTGTTCACTTTATCTTCATTTACCGAAGCCGAGAGCTTTGAGTACAATTGCGTTCAGACAGAGAACCCCGTTGAATATCTTATCCAAAAGGAGAAGGACATTACTGTTACTTTTCCCCTATTGTCTCTCCGCGCTCCTCCTGTCCAACTATTACAATCCCTCTCATGGGTTGCATGCATTATAAGATGACATGTGAAAGAGGGATGCTGTGCCCTTTGGTTATCTTAAACAATTTATAACTTCATTACAATTTTCGTAAAGTATGACATTTCATGCATATTTCCAATATGTGTGTCTATTCATTGTCTGGCTGTGTGCAATATCTCCTACAAGGATGTATGCACAGAAATACCGACAGCAATCAGATACACATAGGACACTGTTGGTTGTAGATAAGGAAACCGGACGTCCGATTGAAGGAGCTTACATCTTATTGGAGAATCAACCCCTTGCCAGTTCAACCGGAGGAAGAATCATTATCCCTTGGAAGACAAATTCCAAGGATACAGTTCTTGTACAGAGTTTGGGCTACAAATCTCAATATATATATTTGAGTGAGGCATTCAAAAAGGTGAATATTCAAACAGTATATCTTTATCCGGAGATAAAAATTCTGGAAGAAGTCATTATTACCGGTGAGTGCTCCGGAGTGACTCGGAATACGGTAAGCAACAACCTTACTTCCTTCGCAATCAATCGCGCATTGGGAACTTCTCTCACCTCTCTGCTTGAACAGGTCAGTGGCGTAAGTTCCATCAGTACGGGGACGACAGTTGCCAAACCTGTCATCCAAGGAATGTATGGCAACCGGATATTAATCATAAACAATGGTTCCCGCCAGACAGGCCAACAATGGGGAGTTGATCATGCTCCTGAAGTGGATATGAACGGAAACGCTTCCATTCGGGTGATAAAAGGTTCTGACGCGGTACGATATGGTTCAGAAGCTTTGGGAGGAATTATTGTCATGGAACAGGCTCCCTTACCCTTCCGGAAGAAGGCCTTGAAAGGAAAGACTTCCATACTTTATGGAAGTAATGGTCACCGTTATGTGCTGACCGGACAGTTGGAAGGCACTTTCCCTTTTCTCCGTGACCTTGCCTGGCGAGTACAGGGGACATATTCAAATTCCGGAGACCGTTCCACCGCAAACTATCTTCTAAATAACACTGGAGCCAGAGAACATCATACCTCCGCTTTACTCGGCTATGACCGTGGACGTTTAAGAATAGAAGGATTCTACAGTCACTTTTACAACCGGACGGGAGTAATGTTCAGTGCCCAGATGGGAAGTGAAGATCTGCTGGCAGAACGTATCCGATTGGGACGTCCCCTGTACACAGATCCTTTCACGCGAAGTATCGCATACCCATATCAAAAAGTTACCCATCAGACAGCCATTGGTAAAATGAAGTTCAGTATGCGGAACGCAGGAAATCTTTACTGGCAAAGTTCCTGGCAGAAGGACGACCGACAGGAAAACCGCATCCGGCGTCTGGGTTCCGACATTCCAGCTGTTTCCCTGCACTTAAACTCATTACAAAACTCTCTCTGCTGGAAATTGAATTATAATTCATGGCAAACAGAGGTTGGGGGACAAATTATGTTCATTGATAATCACAGTCAGGCAGGAACAGGTATTGTTCCCGTTATTCCCAACTATACGGAGACACAGATGGGAATATATGGTATCGGGAAGTATAATTACAGTAAAGGAGGAATTGAAGCAGGTATTCGTTTTGACGGACAGGAAACCCGTGCCAGTGGTTATGACTGGACAGGAAGTCTCTATGGAGGAACAAGAAAGTTCAATAACGTATCATACAGTCTGGGAGGTCATCATCATTTCTCTGACCAATGGAAGCTCACCACTAATTTCGGGCTGGCCTGGAGAGCTCCTCACGTGTATGAATTATATAGCAACGGAAATGAACTCGGATCCGGAATGTTTGTCAAAGGAGATTCTACCATGCACTCCGAAAGGAGCTATAAATGGATATCTTCCATCAGTTACAGCAATAAGGTATTCAGTGCCCGAATGGACGGTTACCTGCAATGGATAAGCGGCTATATCTATGATGAACCGAAGAAAGAAACCATCACTGTTATTTCGGGGGTATACCCTGTATTCCAATACAAACAGACCCCGGCTTTCTTTCGCGGAATGGATTTTGACTTTCACTTCATGCCCATAAATTCATGGGATTATCACCTGATTGCTTCTTTTATACGGGCAAATGAACAGACGACAGGAAATTACCTTCCTTATATCCCCTCTTCCCGTTTCAGCCATGACCTCTCATGGCTTCACGAAACCAAATCGCATTCCAAATTACGTTTGAGTATCAGACATCGATTCGTGGCAAAACAGACCCGGTTTGACTCGAATACGGATCTTATTCCCTATACCCCTCCGGCATACCACCTCTTGGGGTTCGCTGCTAGCTTTGAGTGTCCTGTAAAATACGGATACAAACTACAATTCATGATAGCGGCAGACAATATCTTGAACAAAGAATATAAAGAATACACTAACCGTTCACGCTACTATGCACATGACATGGGATCTGATGTACGTTGTGTAGTGAACTGGAGTTTTTGATTTATAACAATTATTATTAACCAAATAAATAAAAAATGAAAACAAATGTATGTAAAATCGCATTGATGTTCCTGATAGGAACAGCTCTTTCGTTGTTGTTCAATTCATGCAGTAAAGATCCTGTAATTCCTGAAAATGAGACAGATAATAAATTGCATGAAGATCCTTCCAAAATGACTATCCGTCTTGTGGAATGTCACCTGCATGCAGACTGGAATGAAATACAGAAAGTCGGTGGACCTCACCAGAATCCGGAATCTCCGGCCAAGCACATGAAACGTATTCAGGAAATAACTTATGAGCTGAAAGCCGGCAAGGGTTGGAGGCTTGCCGAAGGCAGTCAAAGCAAGTTCTACGTGCAGAAAAATGGAGACTACTATACTTATGGGAAATACACCCCGGCTCCCGTTTATTTGATGTTCATCTATTACTATAACGCCAAAGGAGATTTGATGAACAGCCAGTTTATAGAAAACGGGCAGGATAATATTCATCAACATTTCTTCACGCCTGAAAATGTAAAACCCACATTTGACGGTCAGCCGGAAGCCGATGACAATGAACCGCAGAAATTGGTGGATTATCTTTATGTGGACACTACCCCCTGGGACAAGACCAAACATAGCAAAGAAGCTGAAATAACAGGAGACAGTAACCCGATAGGTTTGAAAGGAGTTATCCGTTTTTTGAAAGACCGTAAGGAATTCGACCTGAAAATTCGTCTTTATCACGGCTACAAATCCAAGGGCAATCCGGAAACAGGTACTTTTGATCCGTTCTATAAACCTTCCGGAATATTGATCCAGCGTGGTACATGGGATATCAACCTAAACATTCCGGTAGTGGTGTTCTGGAGCCGTGAAGAGACTGTGGGGGTAGACGAAGACACGAACCCCGAAGGGGTGGAAGAAGACGGGCTTGATGAAAAAAGTAATCGTGCCATACATTCAATTATGGGAACCTTCAATCTTACATGGAAAGAAGCGCTTGAAGAGTTTATAATTTACACTTATAAGTCAGGGGATGTGGAAGCCGGAGCGATTTGGCTTTGAAAATCGGTTTGGACTGCCATAAGTAACCATAAAACTGCCTGTTGTGACATTGGTGCCGGTATTGTTTCAACAGGCAGTTGTTCCTGTTAAACCGTTTCATCTTTTTTTGCAAGAATGAAACGGAAACAAGTGCCATTCGGCAGTGTCTCCAATGAGAACTGCCATAGGGCATTGAAAAGAAAATCATCTCGTGTTATAAACGATTAAATTCATGCTGTTTATTAGAATATTCAATATATTGTGAGATAATGAGTCATAATATTGTAAGATTATAAGAGGATTTGATTCTATGAATATCAGGAAATGGTTATTTACAATTCACATTTAAGATAAAATAGAGATTTTACAATGGAAGGCTATAATAAAAAAGTAATAATGAGTTATTGGACAATTTGCAGGATGAAAACAACGAAAAAAATCTACGTAAAGGTTAGCATTATCTTTTTATTGGGAGGAATTTTACTTTTTTCTTCATGCGAGAAGGAGGAAAATCAAAAGATAGAAGCCAACCGGAAAACATTATTCATGTATTTGCCATGGTCCTCAAATTTGACGAACTATTTTTATAATAACATATCTGACCTGGAAAAATGTATAACGAAAATAGGGCTGAACAATGAGAAAGTAATTGTTTTTATTTCTACCGGTAGTACGGAGGCCATGATGTTTGAAATTGTGTCTTCTCACGGGAGATGTAAACGTGAAATACTTAAAAAATATAAGTCTCCGCCTTTTACGACAATCGATGGGATAACAGCAATTTTAAATGATGTAAAGGCATTTGCTCCGGCTTCTGTTTATACCATGATTATAGGATGTCACGGTATGGGATGGCTTCCTGTTTATGAGATGAAAGTGCGTTCCGCACCTCACATGAAAATGCATTGGGAATATCAGGGTGTTCCATTGACACGTTATTTTGGAGGACTGACCGCCGAATACCAAACAGATATAAAATCTCTAGCCTCCGGTATTGCTAATGCAGGCATGAAAATGGAATATATTCTATTTGATGACTGTTATATGTCATCTATAGAGGTTGCCTATGAATTAAAGGATGTTACAAAATATTTGATTGGTTCTACCAGTGAGATGATGGCATACGGAATGCCTTATGCCGCTATTGGGGAATATTTACTGGGGAATCCCGATTATCAATCGGGATGTGAAGAATTTTACAATTTTTATTCAACCTATGAAATAATGCCTTGTGGGACATTAGCAGTAACGGACTGTTCAGAACTGGAGAATATGGCAGCCATCATAAAAGGTATCAATAGTAAATATTCTTTTGACAAATCCCTGAGGGGAACAATCCAACGTTTAGATGGTTATACTCCTGTAATATTTTATGATTTTGCAGATTATATAACCTCACTCTGTAACGATCCTATATTATTAAACCAATTTAGAGAGCAGCTAAATCATCTTGTTCCATATAAAACCCATACAAAAAATTTCTACACTATGGCCAAAGGTATTATTCCTATCAATACATTTTCCGGTATAACAACATCCGATCCGAGTGACAATCCTATGACTGTGCTGAAAGAAAATACATTATGGTATAAAGCAGCGCATAATTAAAGTTGATAATAAGATGAAGAATACTAAACTCCCAAGCCTGCATATTTTATAACTTTTTGGTTATTGTCTGTTTTTGGAAATGGTATATATAGGAATTGAGAACTATCATGCAGGGAATCATGCAAAAAAAGTATTTATGGTTTCTGTTGAGATACAAAGAATGTAATAATAATTATATTTCTTCTAATAAAAGCTTTCCGCATCGAAATGTGTTTGTTACTCCTAATATTCGCAATATGAAATATAAAATTATAATTGGACTATCAGCTATTCTCTATTTTACAGGTTGTTATAACAGGGA
>NZ_QVLZ01000077.1:0-13954 GCF_003435205.1 Bacteroides sp. AF32-8BH
CAGAACTGTAAAATATAAAAGAGGTTGTGCCAACGTTTTGACACAACCTCCTTTTTCCCATAAGTATTACTAATACAACAGTAATCCTACCACACCCGCCAGACAAATCAACAGAATAGGATGAAGATTCCATTTCCATGTAACCAAAAAGGCGGCTGCGAAAATACCGATACTTTTATAGTCTATAAAATTCTCTCTATTCATCATAAGTAATGCAGCCGAAGCAATCAGCGCGACCGACATAGGAAGCAGTCCAGACATAGCCGCTTTAATATACTTATTATCCTTACACTTCGCAAAGAAATAAGAAATGAGCAACACCAAAATAAAAGAAGGCAAGCAAACGGCTACAGTGGCCAACACAGCTCCCCAAACACTTTGTGTTACCGCATAACCTACGTAAGTAGCACTATTTATGCCAATCGGTCCCGGAGTCATCTGCGAAATTGCGACCACATCCGTAAACTGTTGAGGAGTCAGCCAATGATGAAGATCCACTATTTCATGTTGAATCAGGGAAAGCATCGCATATCCACCCCCAAAACCGAACATACCTATTTTAAGATACACCCAAAGTAATTGCCAATATATCATACCTGTTTATTCGCTATTTTTTCTTTCAACCATAATGTATATACCAATCCCCCTATAATTCCGGCCACCACAATATAAATAGGTGATAAGCCGAACTGCCAGATCAACACGGTAGCTATGGCAGGAGCAACCAACTGAAAATACTTCAGTTTCAAAGCTCTAACAGCAGAAATGCAAGGAAACAGAATCAATGCTACCACGGCAGGACGTATTCCATTAAAGATACGAATCATCACTTCATTATCCTGAAACTGTGCAAAAAACATGGCTATCAGCATCATGATAACGAAAGAGGGAAGAATCGTAGCCAATGCACACACCAGGCTACCACCCACCTTATACAACCTATATCCTACAAAAATAGAAATATTCACTGCAAACACACCCGGAAGCGACTGCGTCAAAGCAAACATCTCCATAAATTCTTCTTTATTCATCCATTGCTTGTTAACAATCTCCCGTTCAATCAACGGAATCATGGCATAACCGCCACCAATAGTAAACATTCCAATCTTCGCAAATGTCACGAATAATTTTAAATACTCCAGTACCATCCTTTCTTTCTAATTTTCCGACATTTTGTGTTTATTTTTTAATGAGCCCTTTGGCTGCATCATATCCAATCTGATAACTGCGTCCTTTCACAGTTTTAAAGGAGATAGTCTGATCCGCATACTTTATGACACAGTCGCCTCCTGCATTAGAGCGTACAACAGCTTCTTTCAATTGATGATTCTCCCAGATCACATCCACCTCAAAATTTCCTTTTGCACAGATACCACTGATAGAACCGTCTTTCCATGCATCCGGCAAAGCCGGTAATAATTGAATAAAGCCCATGTAACTTTGGAGCAGCATTTCGGTGATTCCCGCTGTCCCACCAAAGTTCCCATCAATTTGGAAAGGCGGATGCGTATCCCACAAATTATCCATGGTTCCGTTCTTCAATAAATTGCCGAATAAAGTATAAGCATGATTACCATCCTGCAAACGCGCCCACTGATTCAACTTCCAACCCATACTCCAACCGGTAGCACCATCACCACGATGCACCAATACCACTTTAGCAGCTTTCGCCAGTTCGGGAGTAGTGACCGGAGAAACAGTATGTCCCGGATGCAGGCCGAACAGATGATTCACATGACGATGTTCATCTTTCGGATCATCAATATCCACCGACCATTCCATCAACTGACCATAACGACCTATTTGATAGGGAACGAGATTGGCAAGCACATGCTCCCATTGCTTACGTTCTTTCTTATCTACACCCAACACTTTGCTTGCTTCAATCGCATCCATCAGAATTTCACGCACTACGGCATGCACAAAAGTAGCTCCCTGATCGATAGGACCATGCTCGGGCGAAGTGGACGGAGCAGCCGTATAGGTTCCATCCGGCTTATGCCACAGGTAATCGACTGCAAAATCCGCACTACTCTTAATTAGTTCATAGCCGGTTTCTTTCAGAAATTTCAAGTCTCTTGTATAGTCGTAATACTCCCATATATGAGTAGCCAGCCAGGGACCTGCCATCGGATTGAAGTTCCACGACATATCCTGACTTTCCAACGGAGTGGTAAAGCCGAAAATATTGCCGGAGATAGATGCCGTCCATCCTCTTGCTCCGAAATAAGCTTGTGCAGTCTTCTCCCCCGGTTTCACCAGTGTACGGATAAAGTCAATCAACGGAAGCACGCACTCATTCAAGTTGGTAGAACAAGCAGGCCAATAATTCATCTGGATATTGATGTTATTATGATAATCCACACGCCACGGTCCATCGACATTATTGTGCCAAATCCCCTGTAGATTAGCAGGCATATTGCCCGGACGGGAACTGGCAATCAGAAGATAACGTCCAAATTGATAATACAACTCTTCCAGATAATAATCCGGCTGTCCTTTCCGATAATTTTTCAGACGTTGGGAAGTAGGCAGATTCACTCCTTTCACCGCTGGGTTCAGATTCAGCCGAACCCGGTTGAACAGAGTAGCATAATCATTATAATGTTGATTGAATAAAGCTGTATATCCCTGCGCCACTGCATTATTCATCCACTGCTTTGTCGTTTCTTCGGGATTAACGCCTATATATGTTTTCGGATCTTTGAAATCCGGATCAAAGTTAATCTTATAGTCAGTGTCCGCTGTGATATAAAATACAACTTCGTCTGCATCCTTCACCGTCAACTTTCCATCTGCATTAGACAGTGTTCCTCCTTTTGTTTCTGCCTGGATGCGCACAACATACTTCATTCCATTATTATCCAAAGAAGCTGTGTAAACCAGTCCTTTATTTCCATCAGAAACCATGCTGCCGGTAGACAGGGGATTGGGCGCATAACTGAAAACCAGATTTTGTTTCCCCGATTGATCCGCGCTGAAACGTACCACCATTACATTGGCGGGGTAAGAGATAAAAAAATTGCGTTGATAAGCCACACGATCCTTTTTGAATTGTACGACTGCCATAGCCGAATCCAAAGAAAGAATGCGCTTATAATCGCTCATTCCTATCATATTCAGTCCGGTTTCTACATAAAACTCTCCCATTGTAGTAAAGCTACCGAAACGGAAAGGATTTTCTCCGTCAGCTTCATACGACACTTCACTATTGAAGTTCTGTCGCGTTAGCATTTCAGCCTTTTTCTGATCTCCCTCTGTAAATGCTTTGCGTATTTCATCTAAAAGATGGGCCGATTGTTTATTGACATTCCAATAATAGTCCGCACCTTTCGCTGTGTTCGGACCACCGCGCCAAAGCGTTTTTTCATTGAAAGTGATACGTTCGGCTTCCACCGATCCCATAATATTTGCGCCGAGGCTACCGTTACCAATAGGCAATGACTGTGACTCCCAACTGGCATCCAGATTATGTCCGCTTCCTGCTGTTACCGGTTTATTTTCATCTTTCCACAAATCCGGTCTTCCGCCATACCAGGCAGCATATCCCTGCAAAGTATTCGGAGTATCAAACCAGATGGAAAGTCCTTGAGTATAATCTGTTTCTCCCGCATAAAGCCCGGAGGTAAGGAATAGGGAACTAATAAGAAGGAAATAAAAATTCTTCATGGTCGTCGCGTCGTTATTTAAGATTAATAACCTATTTATAGTCTGTACAAAAGTAGTCAAAATATATATCTAATAAAAATAAAACAGAATCTCAACAACCTCTATAATGAGGTAAAATTACATCAAACCATCCGACAGTATTTTTTTCACGACCCAATACCCGACTCTGGCCTCTGAAATCCCTGACAACAACCGATGAGGACAGACAAACGCATCATCAATAATTTCTGCTTCCATATAATAAAAGCAACAGGAAGAATCCTTTTCAAAGGCTTTCGCATATTCCAAAATATGTGTCGATATCAAGAAATGACAATGAGAGAAGCTTTTCAGTAATTCATTGACGGCAACGGAGGCTTCAAACGCATCTTTAGCATTCGTCCCGCGAAACATCTCATCTAATACCACCAAACAGCGTTTTCCGGTCACAGCTTTTTGCATCACTTCTTTAATACGGAGTACTTCCGCCATAAAATGACTTCGTCCGTCCCGCAAAGAATCCGGCAGATTAATAGAGGTATAAATCCCCTCGTAAAGAGGACAAATCATTGATTTCACAGGAACAGGCAAACCGCAATGTGCCAACCAGACAGCCAAGGTCAATGCCTTTAAAGTTGTTGACTTTCCCGCCATATTAGAGCCTGTAAAAATGCATATATTTCCCCGGGACATCTGCCAACTGTTTGGCTGCGCATCTTTCACAAAAGGATGAACGACTCCCTCCACCGAGAAGTCCATTGTCGGTACCATTATCGGCATACAACAGAAGTTCTTCTCTTTTGCCACCCGGTGAGCTGTACGGCAGACATCAAGTAGATATATAACAGACAGAAGTTCCTTCAAAGATAACAACCGAGTACACCGGAACAGATAATCGAATTTGTCTATGACAAAGTTAGATAGTCGTTTTTCCTCATCAGAGGTCTGCTCCAATACTTCCTCCAATTCACTTCCATGGAGAATATTATCAATCATAGCAGCAGATTCTTTCATGAGTTGCGGGGCGCCCTGTGGTAGTTCTGTCGCCCATTCCTTCAGACAATGCAAGAGATGAACCACTAATTTCACCCCTCTGCAGATCACATAACGGGTCGAATCATATCGCACCAGACGGTCGATAACAGTAGCACATGAAAGTAAAATACGAGCTTCCCGTATCTGGTCACGATAAGCCAGGTAATACTCAATAAAATCCAGCTCTTCTTCATTCAAAAGAAGTTCGGGCAAAGCATCCCAGACAATAGCCTCCTGTCTTTTACGGATTTCCCCCAAATCACTTAGCGGATACATAATCCAGTTCAACATCAGCGCTTTTCCTTCTTTTGTCTCTGTTTTGGAAAACAAAGAGAAAAGAAATTGCTCATTATTAGCAGTCTCTGTAATGCTTAGATCCGCATAGGTCTGTTTGTCAGTAGCTAGATATACCATAACCGCCTTTAAAGGTTAGTACTCCTGTTTTGGCAAATATAGGGAAAAGTTTTAAACAAACAGCATTTATTCTCATAGAAAGGCACAGGCATAAACAAAAAAGGCGGTTCGAAATCGAACCGCCTTCCATATTATATCTGATTCTCCAATTAGAGTTTCGGACCAGCAGCAACCAAAGCCTTACCAGCTTCGTTACCAGTAAATTTAGCGAAGTTCTTGATGAAACGTCCAGCCAAATCTTTAGCTTTTTCTTCCCATTGGCAAGCACATTCGTAAGTGTCGCGTGGGTCAAGGATCTTCGGATCAACACCCGGAAGTTCTGTAGGAACAACAAAGTCGAAGAAAGGAATAACCTTAGTAGGAGCTTTGTCAATAGAACCATCAAGGATAGCATCGATGATACCACGAGTATCTTTGATAGAGATACGTTTGCCGGAACCATTCCATCCAGTGTTAACCAAGTATGCTTTAGCACCAGTCATCTCCATCTTCTTAACCAGTTCTTCTGCATATTTAGTCGGATGCAATGACAAGAAAGCAGCACCGAAGCAAGCAGAGAATGTCGGAGTCGGTTCAGTGATACCACGTTCTGTACCAGCCAATTTAGCTGTAAATCCGGACAAGAAGTAGTATTGAGCCTGTTCCGGGTTCAGGATAGATACTGGAGGCAATACACCGAATGCATCAGCAGACAAGAAGATAACTTGTTTTGCGTGAGGACCTTTAGAAACCGGTTTAACGATGTTTTCGATGTGATAGATAGGATAAGAAACACGAGTGTTTTCAGTCACGCTCTTGTCAGTGAAATCAATCTTACCGTTAGCGTCAACAGTTACGTTTTCAAGTAAAGCGTCACGTTTGATAGCATTGTAGATATCCGGTTCACTTTCTTTATCCAGGTTGATAACCTTAGCGTAGCAACCACCTTCGTAGTTGAATACACCTTCGTTATCCCATCCGTGTTCGTCGTCACCGATCAATTTACGTTTCGGGTCAGTAGACAAAGTAGTCTTACCTGTACCAGACAATCCGAAGAAGATAGCAGAGCTAGTTCCTTCCATATCAGTGTTAGCAGAACAGTGCATAGAAGCGATACCACGAAGCGGGTTCATGTAGTTCATGATAGAGAACATACCTTTCTTCATTTCACCACCGTACCAAGTATTCAGAATTACTTGTTCTTTAGTCTTCAGGTTGAATACTGTAGCAGTTTCAGAGTTCAAGCCCAGTTCTTTGTAGTTGTCAACTTTTGCTTTAGAAGCGTTGAAACATACGAAATCAGGTTCTCCGTAGTTAGCAAGTTCTTCAGCAGTCGGGCGGATGAACATGTTAGTTACGAAGTGAGCCTGCCAAGCTACTTCCATGATGAAACGTACTTTCATACGAGTAGCTTCGTTAGCACCACAGAAAGTATCAACAACGAACAAACGTTTGCCGGAAAGTTGTTTTACAGCTTTAGCTTTCAAGTCAGCCCAAGCTTCTTCAGTACATGGTTTGTTGTCGTTTTTGTAATCTTCAGAAGTCCACCATACAGAATCAGCAGAAGCTTCATTCTTAACGAAGAATTTATCTTTAGGAGAACGACCGGTATAGATACCTGTCATCACGTTCACAGCGCCTAATTCAGTTACTTGACCTTTTTCAAAGCCTTCCAGACTCGGTTTTGTTTCTTCAGCGAACAAAACATCATAAGACGGATTGTGCAAAATCTCGGTCACACCTGTGATGCCGTACTTGCTTAAATCTAAATTTGCCATTTTCTTTGAATTAATTAAAATTGGTATTTTGTTTTCTATCTCTTTTCACCTTAACATGGGGAGCTTTGGATAGCCCCTTGTAAATCCGGCTACAAAAGTAATACTTTCTTTGGAAAGGAAGAAGGTATTAGAGAAATTTTTCCCTAATTGAAACTCTTTTATAAATTCCTAACAATATCTGCAAACTGAATATTGCAATTTGAAAGATTATCGTTTACTTTGCAAGTCAGTATGCTAGCAATGCTGTGAAAATGAGATTAAAATCTGATTAAAATATAATATGAAAGTAATTGATTTTGGCCAAACTAATTCGATTCTAAACCAGTACATATCCGAAATTAGAAATGTAGAAGTTCAGAATGACCGCCTGCGTTTCCGCCGTAACATAGAACGGATCGGAGAAATCATGGCTTATGAAATGAGTAAAGAGTTTAAATACTCGGTAAAGAACATCCAGACACCACTGGGAATCGCTCCGGTCAGTACGCCGGACAACAATTTAGTAATCAGTACGATCCTGCGTGCTGGTCTGCCTTTCCATCAAGGTTTCCTTAGTTATTTTGACGGAGCGGAAAATGCGTTTGTTTCCGCTTACCGCAAATATAAAGATACGCTAAAATTCGATATACACATAGAATATATCGCTTCTCCCCGCATTGATGACAAAACGCTGATTATCACCGACCCTATGTTAGCAACAGGAGGCAGTATGGAACTAAGTTACCAGGCAATGTTGACGAAAGGTCATCCCGCTGAAATTCACGTTGCTTCCATTATTGCCAGCCAAAAGGCCATTGACCATATAAAGAATGTATTTCCTGAAGACAAGACAACCATTTGGTGCGCTGCCATTGATCCGGAAATCAATGAACATTCTTATATTGTTCCGGGATTGGGTGACGCAGGCGACCTTGCCTATGGTGAAAAAGAATAAACGCTTAAAGATTCTTCCGATATTGCTGCGGTGAAACCCCAACCTGTTTCTTAAAGAACGTACCGAAATAAGAGGCATTGGGGAAGCCGAAGGCATTTGAAATCTCCTGAATATCCTTCTGCGTATTTTTAAGTAACGAAATACTCTTACGAATGATCGCTTTGAATACAAGTTCCTGCACGGTATATCCGCAAATACTCTTAGAAACGGCAGAAAGATATTTAGGAGACAAACACAATTTATCCGCATAAAACTCAACGCCGCGTTCCTGCATATAATATTTTTCGATCAACTGGATCAAATGAATAAAGACTTCGTTTTTGCGTCCTCCCACTTCCCGCCCGTCATTAACGAGTTTGCGGTTATAAATGGAACAAATCCTGTACGTCAATGCAAGTAGAAGTAATTTCTGCTCATAAAGTTTAAATGAATTCTCCTCCGACTGCAACACATTGTCCAATAAAGACATATACTTTACTATTTCTTCTTCCTCACCAGTAGACCAGACACAAGAAGGTTCTTCGGGAGTAAGGCGGGAATACATATACATGGAAACAACCAGATTCCCCATAATATCCCGGATAGGTTCTATCTGATAGATCAAAATCTGCACCTCCATGTCTTCCGATTCTTGCAAAACCTGAAACTCGCCATCTTCGGGAATAAACAAACTTTCGCCCGCTTCAGCGAAATGCTTTTTCTGATTAAGCGAAAACTGGAAATTACCCTGGCGGCAAATAACCAGCCCCAGTCCTTTCATTTGGAAAGGTTTCTTCAGTGAGGGTGGAAAATTTACAAATATCCCTTCGGAGCTACATATATTTTTCCCACTTAACAAATCGCGATCAAACTGCAATAAACGATCTTGTCCGCTATCCATCATACTAATATATTAACAGATCATTATCAAAAACGACGCTAAGTTAGCAATTTTCGTTTAGGATAAGGAACAACGAGCACAAATATCATACAAATTAACCCACCATAAATTGTCCATCCCGCCATCTCTTTGAGTGCAGAGAGCGTGGCCTGCACCTGAATACGCCCTTTGGTAGATATAGCAGCCATGTTACGGGCTTCCGTCTCACTCTTTCCCTGATATTTCATACCTTGTACCGTACCAAGGAAGGAAGTGGAAGCATCCGGATTAAGCAGGTCCACATTTTGCGCATAACGGGTTATATAGTGTTGTTGGCGCTCCTGCAAAACATTTGTATAAATTGCTCCGCCAATACTCGGTCCCACAACCATACGCACAGTAAGCATAATACAGATCCAGGTGGAAAGATATTTAAAAGGCATACGTTGATTGGCATAAGCAGCCGTCAGCGCATACAGAATCATCATGCCTGTGGCACGGATGATAACTGCATATTTCAGACGCTCGTAAACTCCTGCTGTCTGTACCTCGAAATACATGAAAACAGCTGATAAAGACAGGAAGAAGAATCCCATCGCAAACAGATACTTAAAATGTAACCCTTTACCTCCCAACACCATAGCAATCACGGCGCCAATAGCATAACCTACCATACACCAATTACCTAATGAAGCATTTTGCAGATTATCGAGATGCATCCCCACTCCTGCAAACACATTGACAAACATAGCACTGGAGTTTATCACCATCAATAATAAGTAAAGTAATGCTCCCATACGTATAGTACGCAGTTTGAACGCATCCAGCAAAACATAAGGCGACCGGCGCGTTACGTCCATATATAGAAAAATTCCCGCAAAAAGAATACTTACAGCTGTCGCCCAACGGATAGATTCGTCATCATACCAGTCGAGTACTTTTCCATAAACCAGCACATACGTGAGACAAGTCAGCGAGATGCAAAATGCAGTGACATTGCCGAACTTACGGAAATTAATAGGAAACCTTCCGGGAAACTTATAATTCGGCATGGTAATAAACAAGAGCAAAATAGAGATTAGGAGAATCCCCATCATAAAGTAATACACATATTTCCACTCATATTCAAAGGACAGCCAAGCCGTCAATGCTGTGCCCGACTGTCCTAGAATCATAAAAAACAGATAAACAGCCGGCTGACTCACACATCTTTCAATGTCCAATTTATTCCAACCGGCAGTATCTTTCGGCTCCAACCCCGGAGTAATATTGCGGGTAGCTTCCATTCCACCCGCATACCAAATGAGTGTGAACAAATTAACCATCATCAGTACCATACGCAAGAAACCTGTCAGAAGACTACAAAGCGCCAACAGAAAAATGCTGTCTGTTTTTGCACAGATATAACTGAATATATACATGAACGCAAACCCGACAATACACATCATCTTCTCCCGCCGCACACACACCAACTGATATAGGAAAGGAGCAAAGGCTGCCATACCAATAGAAGTAACAAAGTTGGCAAACTGGATATGCTCGGATATAATGCCAAGCCCGCTCATCATTTCGGTGCTATTCACCGAATAAACCCCGCCTACCGTAAGAATCGGCAGAAAGAAAAATAACAGAATGATAATACCCAACGGTTTGGGCATCCAGCTATAGAAAGGATAATTTTTAGGATAAGAGGGCATTAATCTTTGATTTATGAATTATGATTTATGAATTATAGGTGCGCGGTGGTTAGAGTTTGGCTTTCACTACTACCATCATGCCTGCTGCTAATCGTTCGTTGTCTTCTTTCGATAAATCGGTGAAGTCGATGCGTACGGGGATGCGCTGTTGGATCTTCACAAAGTTGCCTGCGGAGTTATCGGTCGGCACTAATGAATATTTGGAGCCGGTAGCTCCTGATATAGAGGTGACTTTGCCTTTAAACTCTTTATCGCTAATGGCATCTACTGTGACAAATACTTCCTGTCCGATATGCAGGTTCTCGATTTGTGTCTCCTTATAATTGGCAACGATCCATTTCTGGGTATCAGGAAGAATATAGGTGATGGTCTGCCCTGCCGAAATAAACTGTCCTTCCTCTAATGAGCGACGGCCGAGTTTTCCGTCACAAGGAGCTATTACAACCGTATAGGAAAGATTCAACCGGGCCATTTCGAGCGCAGCTGTTGCTCTTTGAATAGCCGCTTCGGTATTCATGCGACGGTAGGACACTTCATCTACACCGGAAAGAGCTGCTTTTTTCTGCCTTTTCGTAGCTTCCAGCTTCTTACGCGTAGCTTCATAATCAGTAACAATCTGTTCAAGTTGGATAGGAGTAGCCGCATTTCGTTTCACGAGGTTCTCATATCGTTTCCGGTCTTTTTCCAGTTTCGCCAACCGTACTTCAATTTCGGCAATAGACGCATCGTAAACAGATGCTGTTGTCTGCGTGGTATTGAGTGTAGCATTGATGACGGTCGCACCGGCTTGCGCATCTTTCAAGGCAGCTTCAGCCTCCATTACGCGAATTTTATATTCACGATCATCCAGTACCAGTAAAGTATCTCCTTTATGTACCTCCTGATGTTCTGTAAAGTAGATTTTGTCAATGTAACCTGAAGCACGTAGATTGATAGGAGACACATATTGTTCTATTTGTGCATCGTTACTAGTCTCTGTCTGGCTATAATTCAAAAAAAGGCAGATCACTTCAATCACTCCCCAAACAATAATAGCCACTCCGAGAAGGCTGATAGCAATCTGCCAGCGACGAAGTTTCTTCATTTTTTTTGCTTTCTCCTGATGAGTAGCGGAAGGAAGGTTATTTTCCATTGTTTCCATATTTATGATTGTTATTTGCGTATTATTTGACTAATGATTCTATTTGTCCGGTCAGTTTAAGCAGCATCAGGTTAGTCACCCGATAGTTATAATGTGCGCTGATATAGTTGTTTTGAGCTTCGCTCATCTGCATTTCATCTTGCAGCACTTCTGTCATAGAAGCAATGCCTTCCCGGTAACGGTCGGAAGTGACTGCGTACACATCTTCGGCAAGCAAGTAGTTATCCTTCTGTTTCTTAAAGTTACGCTGATTGTTCATCAGGTCGTTCACAGCATTCAGATATTGAGTTTGCAAATTCTTCCGGGCATCTTCCCATGCCAGTCTTTTGTTCTCTATATCGATCATCGCCTTCTTTATTTTATAGGTTTTATCCAGTCCGTCGAAAATCGGAATACGCAAGGTTAGCCCCACTCCATAGGAACGAAACCATTGATTGGACGGACCGGAGTGGAACCAATGATAACCTTTATCCGTATATGCGGCATATCGCCAGCTGCCTGTCAGACTAAGAGAAGGGATATATCCATTAGTAATGATCTTCTTTTGTCGTTCCGCCAGTTGCACTTGCGATTGTGAGAGTTGAAGTTCATAGATATTTTCCGACAAGCCGGTCAGGGCTACCGTAGTAATGCTATCGGTATTTACCGGTGTCAGCGCGATTTCCTTTTCAGCCGGATAATCCATAATGTATTTCAGCATATTCAATTGCTGTTTCATCATTGCTTGTGCATTGTCATATTGCACCTTCAGATTTTCCAAATTGATATTGACTCTTTTCAGATCGACTTCCATAGACATTCCGTTATCGAAGAAAGCCTGTGTAATATCTCTCAACTCCTCCAGACGGGTGATATTTGCTTTTATCAGCATGATTTGTTCGGCCGTGACCTGTCCGAGATAATACATCTTACTGATTTGAAGAATAACATCTTCCCTGGCTTTTCCATAAGACAGACGACTGATTTCTTCCATCACTTTAGCTATGGACATAGAAGTATAAAGAGTCTGATTGAAAAGCGGCATCTGCATTTCCAGTCCTGCATTAGCAGAATGTTGCAATGTTTTCGTTATATTATAGGGAACTCCGTAAGATGAACCGTCTGTGACTGACACCGGAGGATCAAAATTGTTATTATAACCGGCTATCGCATTAATTTGCGGCAGCAGCTTTGAACGGTTTTCAGATACGCCATATTTACTTTTTTGTATTTCTTTACGTTTCCCTTCTAACGACAAGTTATTATCAATGCCAATACGGAGACAATCCTCTAATGTCAGAATCTCTACCTCCTGTGTATTCCCACGTAACACGAACAAGAAAAAAAAGGAAAAAATGAATAGTAGTCTTTTCATAACATAATGCTCTATTATTGGCTACAAATTTAGTAGCTTACAGCATAATAAGACTATCCACAAACTATTTGTTTATATTCATATTTTCCTTTTTCAATGGGTAAATGAATGGACAGTCACTCTCATTGATAAAAACAAGAATACTCTTTCAACCTATCACCTATATTATCAAACCCTTTATTCATCGTATTTTCAGTATGGTAATAGGTTACTGTTGTAGTTTCAAGGCGGGGAACCTTCCTCCATCCCAAAGCATAATAGCATAAACCCATCGGACGAAGAAAAGTCAGGCATTTGATAGACAAATCTCCACCCTTAGTCGATTTTATTTTTATCTGCTCCAGTATCTACTTAGCTTTGAGATATTAAAACAAATAAAAGCAGTAAGAGAAATGAGAAAAAACATGAAATTGATAGGATTGGCAGTCAGCTTAACATGCTGTGCAGGTTTTATAGATGCACAAGAAGCCAATAATGAGCCGCAAGAAAGGCAGCAACAAGAAAAGCATCTTCCACGCGAAGTTCTGAATCCAGAGAAGGTAGCAACCCAGATGACAGAGCAAATGAATAAGTTGCTCCAACTGACAGATAAACAATATAAGAAAATATATAAGCTGAACCTGAAAGAGCAAAAAGCATTTTTCAAGGCTATGCAAAATTCGGATGACTATCGCCCACCAATGGGAGAAGGTCACGGTATGCGGGGAGGACGTCCGCCAATGGGTGGAGGCCAACCGCCAATGATGGGAGAAGGTGGTTTCCCGGGCAGAATGGGAGGTGGTCCGATGATGAGCAGAGATACCAATTCTGCCGACTCACAAAAGAAAGCCGCAGAAACCAAAGAAAAGAAAATAAAAAAGATTCTGACAAAAGAGCAGTATGAGAAATGGCAGACCGAACAAAATTCCGCACGTAAAAAAGCTTCTCAAAGAAGAATGCACAAAGATAATCATCCTGACAAGGGTCCGGACTTTGAACAAAAAAGCTTCTAAATATCACACTTAATATGTTTCTATGAATAATAGCGTTTGTTTTTCATAATTTTTTTAGTGAATGTAAAGTAGAGGTTGTGTCAAAACGCTGACACAGCCTTTTTTTATGCGCAAAGCCCAGAC
>NZ_QVLZ01000078.1:0-12375 GCF_003435205.1 Bacteroides sp. AF32-8BH
AGCAGAACTGTAAAATATAAAAGAGGTTGTGCCAACGTTTTGACACAACCTCCCTTATTTAATAACCTTATGATACACAACAGGTTTACGTACTATTTTATTTCGCTTAGGACTTCTTCGCTATCTTGCTCCGCTGCGTCCACGCAAGAAGCATAACTCCGATTAACAATAAAGCCAATGCTGCATAAGCAATACTTTCCGTGACATGTATGCTTTGCGGATCAAACCACATCTCGATGGTATGTTCCCCTGCCGGCATATTTATCGCACGCAAGATATAGTCTGCACGGGCAATATCCACCGGCTGGCCATCGATAGTCACCTGCCATCCCGGATAATATATTTCAGAGAAAACAACAACTCCGTCTTTAGGAGTGGAGGCCTTATAAACCAAACGATTTGGCTCGTAACTGGTTAACTGGATGGTAGATAGTGAATCTTTATATCCTTCTGTCACACCTTTCAGCTGTTCTTTAAACTTTACATCCACTACGGCTGTTTCCGTTGGAAGAATATCGTTCAAAGCATCTATTTCTTCATTTGCATTATTTACATACTGCACCTTATCTACGAACCATGCATTACCGTATGCATAAGGATTCATGACAGGAACAGCCTGCCCTTGCTCTCCGGCAGGGAAAATGAAGTATTTGGTATTCAGCATATTCAGTACACGGAATTTAGAAGCATCCACACTGTCCATCTGTCCACCGGCAGTAGCCACAGCCTGATAAGTTTCTTTCATTTCGGGCACGATGTGATGGTCTATCATTTCCTGATAGCGGCGAAGTTTCGCTGCATGATAGCCACCGACACTCTTATGCCAATATGCTGTATTGTTTTCATTAAATGTATTACCGGGGAAACCGATGAAATTCAGTACACGATAATTCGGAGTCGTATCCTGAAGAATAATCTCATCCGCCTGTGTTTTCACGAATGCTTCTGACCGCTTCGACTTCGGCACGAACTGTTCGTCATTCAAATAGCGTTTATTGACACTCCACATATCTATCAGACACAAAAGCGCAATACCCGCCAGTGTGAAAGAGGCTTTCAACTTCCGCAGTTGATACAAGAATAAGAACAGGCAACCGATCACTATAATAAAGAAGCTGCGCCATGCATCCGAAGCAATAATGGCTTCGCGCATTTCAGTCAGATTGGCCACAAACGAAGCCAAATGTTCGGCAGGAAGTGCTTGTTTCAAAGCAGTCATCTCCTGTGCCGTTATAAAGCTGGAGAAGAAAGCGCCCGGGGCGACAGCTAAAATGAACGCAACACCGGCAGTTAGTACCAACGCAGCAATCACTCCTCTACAGTTCTTTTCCTGTTTCAGCATATCCGGTTTACTCAAAATCTCTTTCAAGGCAAAAATCGCCAACAAAGGTATTGTAAATTCAGCTATTACCAGAATAGAAGATACAGCGCGGAACTTATTATACATCGGGACATAATCGATAAAGAAGTCCGTCAGCCCCATGAAATTCTTTCCCCATGAAAGCAGAATCGAGAAGATAGTAGCTCCCAGCAGCGCCCATTTAAGAGGACCTTTCACTATAAAGCACCCCAATACAAAGAGGAACATCACAAATGCCCCCACATATACCGGACCGGCTGTCCACGGCTGCTCACCGAAATATTGAGGTAACTGTGAGTAAATACCGTTATACATTGGATTGGCCTTTGCCATAGCAGCTTCGCTCTGTGACATCGTAGATCCTGATCCTCCCCCCTTTACATTCGGAACCAGCAACGTCAACGTTTCACCGATACCATAACTCCAGTTGGTTATATAATCACGATCCAATCCGCTACTAGTCTGACTGGCAGCAGCTCCCTCCTGCTTCAATTCACTCTTGCCGCGCATCGTCTCCTTACTATATTCATACGTATGATACAGATTGGAAATATTGATGCAGACTCCTACCACGGCAGCCAGTGCTAAAACCCCGCTAGCCTTGAAGAAATGAGGCAATTCTTTCTTTTTGTAAGCATCTTCAAAGTAAGCTCCTACAAAAAACAGAATCACAAACATGAAATAATAGCTCATCTGAATGTGATTCGACTGAATCTGAAGGGCGATGAACAGGGCCGTAACGATTCCACCCAACAGGTATTTCTTCCGGTAAGCCAGAACGACACCTGCAATCGTAGGTGGTATATAAGCCAATGTCACAAACTTCCAAATATGCCCTGCCGGTATCAGAATGAAGAAATAGGAAGAGAATGCCCATATCACTCCGCCTAATCCTGCCAGCCAGGCCGATATTCCAAACGCCCGCAAGAGGATATAGAATCCCAGCATCATGATAAAAGTCAGCACTACATAATCCGGGAGAAAGAGGCGATAAACCTTCTCCACCCCTTTCAGGGACGTTGTCGAGTCGTAACTCGGAGACATCTGATAAGTAGGCATACCTCCAAAAATCGAGTTTGTCCAGCGCGTACGTTCTCCGGTACGCTCGAGATACTCTTTCGATTCTTGTCCTGCACCGACTCCGGCAGCCGTGTCATGCTGAAACAAGATACGACCTTCGATATCAGCCGGAAAAAAATAGGCGAAAGAAAGAATGATAAAAGCCAGAATGGCTATTAAGTCAGGAAGAAACTTTTTCATTTACGATGACACGATTTACTATTTACGATTGAAGTTTGAATATAAAAATAAATACGACCGGACAATCTAACATTTACAATTGATAACAGTGGAATATCGATCTCCCTTATTTATCAATCGTAAATGGTAAATCGTCTAATCGTAAATCAAATTAGTATCTATAATGATCTGCTTTATAAGGTCCGTCCACCGATACACCAATATAAGCGGCCTGTTCGGGAGTCAGCTTAGTCAGTTTCACACCGATCTTTTCAAGATGCAGGCGAGCCACTTCCTCGTCCAGATGCTTCGGCAAGCGATATACATTGATATCATATTTCTTGTTGAACAGTTCTATCTGCGCCAATGTCTGATTGGTAAATGAATTACTCATCACGAATGACGGGTGTCCTGTTGCACATCCCAGATTTACCAGACGACCGTCGGCCAACAAGATAATGCTATGTCCATCCGGGAAATAATAACGGTCTACTTGTGGTTTGATGTTCACACATTTGATGCCCGGATAATGTTTCAAAGCATCTACCTGAATTTCATTATCGAAATGGCCGATGTTGCAAACGATAGCCTGGTCTTTCATTTTCTCCATGTGGTCGATACGGATAATATCGATATTACCTGTCGTAGTCACAAAGATGTTACCTTCCAGACAAGCCTCTTCCATCGTCACTACTTCGAAACCTTCCATTGCAGCCTGCAGTGCACAGATCGGGTCTACCTCCGTCACGAGCACCCGCGCTCCATAAGAACGCATGGAGTGAGAACAGCCTTTACCCACATCACCATAACCGCATACCACTACTACTTTTCCGGCAATCATCACATCTGTTGCACGCTTGATTCCGTCGGCCAACGATTCGCGGCAACCGTACAGATTATCAAACTTAGATTTCGTTACCGAGTCGTTTACATTGAATGCCGGGAACAGCAATTTGCCTTCTTCCTGCATCTGATACAAACGGTGTACGCCTGTCGTAGTCTCTTCAGATACGCCACGCACTTCTTCCGCCACACGATGCCAGCGAGTACTGTCTTCTGCCAACACTTTCTTCAAGATGGCATTCAGTTCTATTTCATCCTCCGCGTGTACTTCCTTATCCAATACGGCAGCATTATTTTCAGCATCATAACCCACGTGGATCATCATTGTTGCGTCACCGCCATCATCTACAATCACATTCGGTCCCTTACCGCCGTCAAAGCTCAATGCCTGCAACGTGCACCACCAATAATCGGCAAGAGTCTCGCCCTTCCATGCAAATACCGGTACACCGGCAGCAGCTATCGCAGCAGCAGCATGATCCTGCGTTGAATATATATTACAAGAGCACCAACGTACTTCAGCTCCTAAAGCCACTAATGTTTCAATCAGCACAGCCGTTTGAATGGTCATGTGCAACGACCCCATAATGCGGGCACCTTTTAACGGTTTGGATTCTCCATACTTTTCGCGAAGAGCCATCAGGCCGGGCATTTCTTTTTCTGCCAAATCGATTTCCTTGCGTCCGAAATCAGCAAGTGTAATATCTGCCACCTTATAGGGCAGAGTAGAGAATAATTCTGTAGACATATTGTAAATCATTTATATATAATGGATGCAAAGATAGAACATTCTGATTAGTAGGGCAAAAGCTATCCGTTTTTTTTATATTATAATAACTAGGGAGGCTGTCAGCATCTCGGAATATTGTTTTATATTTGCAACAGATAAAACAACTTCTACAACATTCTAATGAATAATAACGAATCTTCTATGAGAAATTACGAAAACAAAACAAAGGAAGATCTTTTGGAAATAATCGAACAATTAGAGAAGAAAATAGATTTTCTTTCCTCTCATTCTTCTTCTGATTCTTCCTCTCCTTCCAAAGAACGTTTTCGTGATAAATATAGTACCCGGATACTGGATGCTCTTCCTGACATGCTCACCGTCTTCGACCATGACGCCAATATCATAGAGCTTGCTTCTTCTCCGGCAACTAATCACGTAGAAGGTATCAGCCCCAACAATATCACTACCACTAACGTAAAAGACATTCTGCCCAAAGAGGCTTATGAAAGTGTCCGCAAGAATATGGATAAGGTGATTCTCACAGGAGAAAGCTCCACAGCCAGGCATGAATTAATGCTAGACGGTGTTTTACATCACTACGAAAACCGTATCTTTCCTTTGGATAAAAAGTATCTGTTGTGTATGTGCCGTGATATATCCCAACAATGGGAGGCGGAACAGACGAATGCCCAACAACAGAAAGAACTAAAGGCTGCCAGAATCAAAGCGGAAGAGTCGGACCGATTGAAATCTGCTTTTCTGGCAAACATGAGTCATGAAATACGTACCCCGCTCAATGCCATTGTAGGATTCTCCAAACTAATCACTTACGCAACATCTGCGGAAGAGAAGAATCAATATTCGGAAATCATCGAACGAAATTCGGAAATGCTGCTGAATCTATTTAATGATATTCTGGATCTGGCATCGCTTGAAGCTGATTCTCTAAAATTCAATATCCGCCCGATCAAATTAATAGATATCTGCCTGCAGCTGGAACAACAATTCTGGCATAAGACGCAAAACGGTGTCAAACTTATTTTGGACGACGTAGATACGGACATGTATACTTCGGGAGATTGGAATCGCATCATACAAATTATAAGTAACTTGCTTAGTAACGCTACGAAGTTTACCCCGAAAGGAGAAATTCATTTCGGCTATCGGGAAAAGGAGGATTTTGTAGAGTTCTACGTTAAAGATAGCGGCATCGGCATTCCGGCAGCAAGAATTGCCACAATTTTCCGGCGCTTTGGAAAAGTTAACGATTTTGTTCAGGGAACAGGGTTGGGATTAACTCTTTGCAGAATGTTGGTAGAGAAGATGGGTGGACGTATCTGGTTGCGCTCCCAGGAAGGACAGGGAAGCAGATTCTATTTTACCCTGCCTTTGATTCGTCAATAAAGATCGATTAAGGACACAAATATCTGTGTCCGGGCATGACCTTACATGACTATTTGCAATTAAATATAGATATACAGAAAACGCGGCTTGTTGGTAACAAAACCGCGTTTTCCGCATATATCTATGTTTGAAATATATTCATTTATTCCTTAGCAGCCGGAGCACTAAGCATTTCTTTGTATTTCACCGGATCATTCAGAATTTTCATTGCTTCCTTCAAACCGTCATCATCCTTCAACTGCTGGATGATATTACCACGTTGGTAATAGTAACGCTTGATAATTTCAGTAGCAATCATCTTCTTTATATCAGATGAGAAATAATCCAAGTCGCGGTCAAGATCATGATTTAACTTCTTCTCAAGTGCCTTGAACTCCTCTGAAGCATCATCCATATACCCTTCAAACTCGGCAGCTTCTTTCAACGTTTTCAGAATTTTCTCGCTTTGCTGGTCATATTTGAAATCAGCTTTCTTCACCAACGCTTTAAAATCATTATAATCGGCATCTGTCACCTCAAACTTCTCCGGAGCAACGATGGTAGGATGTTTCAAACAATACTGAGTTGCATAATCAAAAATCAGATTATCGCGTACCAGATAGAAGAGGATATTCGGTAATTTCTCCTGTTTGATAACAATATCCGGCATTACACCACCTCCGTCGCGTACTTCACGTCCGGCAGCCGTATGGAATACCTTAGTCAAACTGTCAGGAATGGTTCCTACACTTCCATCTTCATTACGATGCTTGTAGTCAATAGCCTGTACACAACGTCCACTTGGAATATAATATTTGGAGGTAGTCACTTTCATCGTTCCGCCATAAGGCAAAGAGCGGGGAACCTGTACCAGTCCTTTTCCGAAGGTACGGTTACCAACGATAACGGCACGGTCGAGATCCTGCAGAGAACCTGATAAGATTTCGGAAGCAGAAGCGGTTCCACTATTTACCAATACCGCAATCGGAATATCCAAGTCCAACGGCTCGCGCAATGTCTTATAAGTGTTACTAGCTTGTTTGATTTTCCCTTTGGTCGTTACAATCACCTTTCCACGCGGCAAGAAATAATTCGCAATTTCTACTGCTTCATCCAGCAATCCACCGCCATTACTACGGAGGTCTATCACCAACGAAGTAGCTCCCTGTTTCTTCAAATCCAGAAATGCTTTCTTAAACTCTTTGGAAGGGTTGCCGGAAAAAGTGCTAAGGCTAATGTAACCTACATTATTATCCAATACGGCAGTATAAGGAATCGCCGGATTCTGAATAGACTCACGTACAATCGTGAACTCCATCGGCGTACGTCCACCTTTCTCATTCGGGCGCTCAATCTTTAGCTTAAAACTGGTACCTGCCTGTCCGCGTAACATCTGGCTGACTTCCGCATTATTCTTACCGGCAAGATCCTGTCCGTCAATCTCCATCAGTATATCTCCCGCTTTCAGACCGGCTTTTGCAGCAGGCGTTCCCTCAAAAGGTTCAGAAATCATCGAACGTTTTAGTTTCGTATTATAAGCAATGTAAGAACCCATCCCACCAAATGATCCTTTAATCATCTGCTCCAGTTCACTCTGATCTTCTTCCGGGAAATATTCCGTATAAGGATCCAGCGTATAAAGCATATTATCGATTCCTTCCCGAATCGTTTTATTCGGATCAATGGTATCTACATAGAACATATCCAGTTCTTTCACAATCGCATTAAATATATCCAGATTCTTTGCAATCTGGAAATTACGGTCGTCTCCACTCTTGAAACTAAAGAAAGCAACTGTTGCTATCACCGCTACTGCAACAATAGCTATCTGCCTGTTCAGCAATTTTTTCATACCTCTTTCAATCTAAATGAGTCGTAAAAGTAGCTCAATCCTTTGTTATTCCGCCAGAATCCTGTTAATATTTAACTTAATTTCATCCCAGCGTTCCTGTGGTATCGTTGTTCCGATTACCTGAATAACATTTCCCGAGAGAATAGAACCTATTTTTGCACATTTATCCAACGAATATCCGCAAGTCAATCCGTATAAGAATCCGGAAGCAAAATAATCACCGGCACCGGTAGTATCCACCACTTTTTGAACCGAAATGGCCGAAACCTTTATTTCTTCTGTCCCTTTGCGGATATAAGAACCGTTTGCCCCGACTTTTACGATAGCAATACTGCATTTCTTGGCAATCACTCCCAAAGCTTCCTCCGGCTCCTTGCCGGTAAAGGCTTTCGCTTCCTCTTCGTTTGCAAAGACAATGTCGACATATTTGTTTATTAACAAGGTGAAGAATTCCAGATCATTAGCCACAATGTTATAACTAGCCATATCGAGACAAATCTGCAAACCGGCTTCTTTAGCCAGTTCAATGGCGTGAAGAATCATTTCGTGGTCCTGAACAAGATAGCCTTCTATAAATAGGTACGCGTAACCTTTAAACATATCCAAGGTCAGTTCCTCTGCTCTCAAAGAAGCCGCTGCTCCCAGATAGGTTCCGAAAGTGCGCTCTCCATCCGGTGAAATAAAAGTGGATGCCACACCGGAAGGCAGTCGATCCGAGGTCAATAATTTGTCTTCAATCTTATTTTTCTGCAGATTTTCACGAAAAAATTCTCCATAATTATCATTTCCCACTTTTCCGATAAACCCTGTTCCAGCACCCAAACAAGCCAGTCCGAGGATGGCATTTCCTGCCGATCCGCCTGTTGCCAAGTGAGTTTTCATCTGTGAAAATTTTGTGTTAATCTGCTGTAACTTAGCGTCATCAATGAGCTGCATGCTTCCTTTGGGTAAACCCATTTCATCCAAAAGAGTATCATCCTTCAGGGTTGCGAGTACGTCTACCAGGGCGTTGCCCAATCCTATTATTTTGTCCATTCCTAATATTTTTTTTGCAAAGATATTGCATATTTCAAAAAAACCTAGTACTTTTGCATCGCAATTGAGAAAAACATTCTTCCTTAGCTCAGTCGGTTAGAGCATCTGACTGTTAATCAGAGGGTCCTTGGTTCAAGTCCAAGAGGAAGAGCAAAGTTGAAAATCTTGATTGCAAACATTCTTCCTTAGCTCAGTCGGTTAGAGCATCTGACTGTTAATCAGAGGGTCCTTGGTTCAAGTCCAAGAGGAAGAGCAAAAAAGAAGCCACCTAGAAGGGTGGCTTTTCTATTTATTCACCTTTCTTATCATCCAAAGGACTAATAATATATCTTGTGGGATTTGGCTCAGAACAACCATATCTCTAAAAGTAGGTACATCATATCGGTACAAAAAGGAATTAAATAGTGATTAACCGGTGTGGTATTGAATCACAACAGAATCGAATAAATTCTCTTATTGGATATTTATTTTCCATTTTTCCATGTCCCCCTTCATCTTTTCTCTGTCTCTCTGATGAATAAGGAGTTTGCGGGTGAAGGGTAACAACTTCACCATCTCTTCTCCTGTAGCGATTAGTTTCAAAAATTGTTTCAAGGCTTGAAACAATCCGTTTCACACCGAGAAACACTTCGTTTCACTGCTTGAAACACTTTGTTTCTCGGCGTGAAACATCTAGTTTCAAATAGGGTTGAAACTAATTACGAAATAGCTTTACTAATCTTGCTCAATGGTGGAATCTGAAAGTAGCAATTTGACTTGATTCACGATGAAGAGAAGGTGAAGGGGCAGCTATTCACCTGCAAACTCCTTGTTTATCGGCAATACAGAAGAAAAGTGAAGGAGCTGGAAGAATTGAACATGTTATAGAAAAGAGCATCGAATTGTTCAAAACCCATATGGAATGAGTCGAATCGTCTATTCATAGGAAATGATTTTAATTGGGCATTTCTATTTATCCGTTTGCCTATCCAGATTCGTTCCACTTGCTATTTTTATTTCGTTCCATTATAGTGGAACGAAGTAAAAGTAGCTAATTGAGATAATCTGACTAGGCAATAAAGATAATTTGTTTGGGCAATTAAGAAAGTCTTATTGGCACACCTAACGGAGATACGGTGGCGAGGCATGCATTCGTTTAGCTCAAAACTGTGCAGGAACGAACTTTTTTGGTATAGGCTGCCCTGAAGCACATTACCCAAACTTTTAAACTGTTCCCCGATTTTTCAGACTAATCTAAAATTTATCCCCGCTGATTTGCTACTACTCCAAAGACAGCGGTTCAGTTTGAAAACGGCGGCTTAGTCTGAATATTGGGGATTTGGGGATCAGTTTGAGAACAAAGACGAAAGAATAAGGGGAACCTCCCGGATAAATCCATTAGTCCCCCTCTGGTATTGGTCGTACCTCATCGTTTCTTGATAAAGGCAAGTAGTTACACATAAATGTAATGTTTTCGACCTTTTAGCCGTCAGACCACCACTCCGTCCCATTTGACTTGCCTTTAAAGTTTAAATAACATTAGATCTTGGCGAAAAATAGCAAACCACAACCAACTGGCTGCTATGGATTCGCCGTGACACTTCATTTGTTTAATGAAAAAATAGACGAGGCAGTCCTACCGTTTGGATATAAACCACCTCGTCTTGGGGTCTTAGCCGAACCTGTTTATTTCTCTATCTTCATTCATTTCAAATCGGTTTAAATACATGAAAGAAGGAAAGAATACCATAAGAGATGTCCAGCCGGAGATTTCTTGATTGTATGGCAATGCAGCCAAGAGGGGTATTCTCAAGCAAATCACACGATTGCTTTGAGGAGAAAGCGGGCATATCTTTTTTGTTCTTTCCATTTATAACAAATGATGGTTTGCGCCCTATTACAAACCCTATATATACAAAAAAAGCGGTAGGGCATTTGCCTATCCGCAAGCGAGGGAGTCGAAGCCCTATACGCACAAACAGGAAACACCCCCCGCATATCGCAAGGAGCATTTTACTGTTTCATGTGCGTATTTGAATTTTCGACTTTTCGCTTGCACAGAAATCAGCTAAACGCTTTTTTTCTTCAAAAACATAAAAACATGTCGATCTACGACAGTGCAAATATAAGAAATTATTAATTCATTCGGTTCTCAATCTCGTTTTTTTTATAAAAAGTCATCTTTGAGAAGCCCTTTATACATTCTTGAAACAAATTTAAGCCGTTGCCAACGTCAATATACTAATCCGTATTCCTTCCACATTCACTAGGCAGGAAGCACATGCCAGAGTAGTAGAACCAGTGGTCAACACATCGTCAACTATCAATATGTGTTTTCCGGCAAGTGTTTTGGGATGCTGAAGCTCGAAGATACCTTCCACATTATCCCGACGTTCAAACACAGATTTACGCGTTTGCGTTTCCGTATTTTTCTTACGCAATATGGATTCTGTATCGATGGGGATTCCTGTTACAGCAGCAATACCACGGGCAATCCACTCACTCTGATTATAACCACGGATTTGCTGTTTTTTCTTATGAAGCGGTATGGGGATTATCACATCAATTCCCTGAAAAAAATGGGAAGACAAAAGTTCGGCAGCCATATACCGCCCCATAATTGCACCAATTTCCTTTTGTCCACCATATTTCAACCGATGAAGAATCAACCGGAAGTCGCTTCCTTTCTCATAAAAGAAAAAAGAAGTAGCCCGTTCCAAAGGGATTTGTCCCCAGAAGAGCCGTTCTACCGGATTATCTTTTCGAAGATGATAATTAGTACGGGGTAGATTGATATTACATACTGTACAGATACATTCTTCACCCTTTGCTAACGGTCGGCCGCAAACAACGCAGCAATGGGGAAATAGCAAAGATAAGAAAGAACTAAGCCAGTCTTTGATAAGAAGTGTGTGTTTCATAATAATAGCAATTTGAAGTTACAATAGCACCTACATATTCAATGGAGGGACTTCTGCTAGGAGCTTCTGAAAGAAAGGATGAAGATTCCCGTTCGTTGCGATAATATGATGTCCTTCTATGAAGTTATCTTCACCATAAAAGTCAGTAACCTTTCCTCCTGCTTGCTGGACGATCAGTGCCGCTGCAGAATAATCCCATTTCCCGAGAAATGCTTCCATCCATGCATCAAAACGCCCAATAGCTACATAGCAAATTGCGGCAGCAGCCGACCCATTCATGCGAATACCTCCCACTACTCCATAAAGTTGATCGATAAGATGGAGAGCAGTCTGTTTATATTGCAGATGATTATAAGGTAATTCTGTAATAACAAATGCATCTTGGATATCCTCAACGTTCGACACATGAATTTCTTCGCCATTCATAAACGCTTTTCCACCTTTCCAGGCATAGAAACATTCATCCCGGCAAACCTCATAAACGACGCCTAAAAGAAGTTCGGTACGGCTACGTAAAGCGATGGACACACAATAAGGAGCCTCATCATGAATATAATTCGTAGTTCCATCCAAGGGGTCAATCACCCAACAGTAGGGTTCATCCTGATAAGTGGCAGAGCCTTCTTCTGTAATGAATCCCGCTTCAGGCAATAAAGCAGTAAGGGCTTTCACCACTCGCACTTCAGATTCTTTATCCACATAAGACACATAATCGTGTGCATGTTTTTCCACCACACGCTCACGGCGGAAGTTCCTTCGTTCTTCTTTTAAAAAACATCCAACTTCGGTAGCAATCCGGCATACATCAGTTGTAAGCTGCTTCAAATCTAACATTTATTATTCAAATTAAAAAGTGCTTCGAAGTTATAGCTTTTCCGGCAAAAAGCATAAAGGAAAATAATATTTTCGTGTTTGATACGCAAATTAATGAGATAACATCAAAACTATTATAACCAATATTTAAAGAAACATCTAAAAACAAGAGGTTGTGTCAAAACGCTGACACAGCCTTTTTTTATGCGCAAAGCCCAGA
>NZ_QVLZ01000079.1:0-12099 GCF_003435205.1 Bacteroides sp. AF32-8BH
TGTATTTATAACCATAGAACAACCAAAACTAATCAGAAATATCCGAGTGTAAATCTTTAATTACCAGCATATTCTAAAATTTAACACTTTTCGGTTGCCATTTGTCGCTTCCCAAATTTCCACATATTTTTGAGACGTATTTCTGACGTGGAGAATTTGCGGGGCTTGTTTTTTGTCACACCGTGCAGACAGTTGACAAGGGTTTACAACCGTTTACGACAAGCGACAATAACCGCCCCGATATGCGGAAACAGTCACACTGTGTAGAAAAGCGACAATGGTTGACTTCCGTTCACATCCGTTTACCATTTCAGAGATATAGGATTGAAGAAATGAACCATTAAACGATAAAACGGTATGAAAGCAACCAGAAAATGCAGTTTTTGCGGCAAGTCCTTTGTAACCCGAAGCGGTATGCAAAGATATTGCAGTGAGGCTTGTCAGGCAGAAGCCAAACGAGCCAGAGTGATGCAGAAGAACAACCTCTTCAAAGTCGCCCAACCCTTGATGGAGATACAGCATCAGGAGTATCTCACCTTTTCCAAAGCAGCCATCCTCATGGGCTGTTCCCGACAGTACATTTACAAACTTGTAGCCATCGGCAAGCTGAAAGCCTCACGCATCAGCAACCGCATGGCATTCATCCGCAGAGCCGACATCGAGCAGATGTTGGAGGGCAATCCCTATCACCGCATCCTGCCCGGCAACACCTCCACACCAAGGAAATCATCTTCATCTTCCTTACCTGCCAAAAGAGAAAAAAGGGAAAAGGAAAGCGAAGAAGTGTTGGACTTCTATTCGGGCGAGGAGGTGATGTCCCTTTTTAAGGTAAAGCAGTCATGGCTTTACACTTCCGCCAAGCGTAACCATATCCCCATCTGCCGTATCGCAGGAAAGAACTATTACAGCAAGAAGCATATTGACGAGTTTTTCGGTGTGGCAGTTGATATTAGCGAAATTACCGACTGGCTACTGACCGAGGAGGTGGAGGAACTGTTCGGCATGAAGCCGACCGCACTCCGTGCCTACACCTATCGCCATAAGATACCCACTAAAAGAGAGTACGGGCGTACCTATTACTCCAAATCACATTTGAACGAACTCCGCAGAACTGACCTTGTGAACGATGAACGCTACTATACCGTTGAGCAGGTGCAGCAAATCTATGGTCTTTCGTCAGCCAACATCTGCCATATCGTCAAGGTGAAGCACATCGAAAAGATAAAGGTGGGTGTGAAAAACCTGCTTTTGCGCTCAGATGTGGAGCGTGTCATGGCTGAAAGGAACAAATAACCGTGAAAAATCGGGATTATCGAAAATTATTTCAAAATGATGTATCGTGGAGGTATTCACGGATATTTCACGTTGTTCCTTTGCCATCGGAAACATGGATACAACTCCAAAATGTATACAACCAATTAAAACATAATTATTATGAGTAAATGCAAAACAGTTACCTTGCGTAAGCGCAAGATTAAGAACGGGACACAGTATTCACTATGCCTTGACTACTATCCCGGCTACCGTGACAATGTCACCATGAGAGTGATTACACGTGAAGCCTTAGGAATTTACATCTTCGCCAAACCTGCAAACCAGCAGGAACGGGACTTCAACGCACGCATGATGAAGAAAGCGGTCATCCTGCGCAACCAGCGCTACGAAGCCATTTTCAATGAAAACAACGGCTTTTTTGACAAGACCAAGATGAAGGGCGATTTCCTTGCCTATTTCAAAGGACTGGCTGACCGCAAGAATATCAAGTGGCAGCACGTATACAAGCATTTCCAGCGGTTCGTGAACGGCAAATGCACCTTTGAGGAGGTGGATGTGGATTTGTGCCGCAAGTTCATGGAATACCTGCTTGATGCACCCCAATCCATCCACACCAACCAAAAGCTGCACATCAACTCCGCAGCAGGCTATTGGTCAACTTTCCGTGCCGTGCTGCACACCGCCTACCGTGACAGGAAGATAAAGGAGAACCCAAACGGCTTCTTAGACCGCATCGAGTGCATTCCCACCATCAGGGAGCATTTGAGCCAAGAGGAACTGATACGGCTTGCCGAAACACCCTGTGAGGAGGAGGTCTTGAAAAAAGCTTTTCTTTTCGCCTGTCTTACGGGACTGAGAAAGAGCGACATCAGACAGCTCACGTGGCAGCAGATACAACCATACACCAACGGCAGGATGTTCGTTACCACCCGTATGCAGAAAACCAAAGAAATAGTGCATAACCCCATCAGTGATGAAGCCTATGGACTGCTGGGAGAACGGGGCGAGGGACTTATCTTTGAGGATTTCAAGGACAAGATGCTGCAAGGACCACTCCAACGGTGGCTCACGGCAGCAGGGATAACCAAGAAAATCACCTTTCACTGTACCCGCCACAGCTTCGGAAGCCTGCACGTGGAAATGGGAACGGACATGGCTGTCATCCAAGCCTATCTCGGACATAAGAACATTACCACCACACAAATCTATTCCAAGATAGCAGCGCAGCAGATGTGTCAGGTGGTGGACAAGATAACCTTGAAGCGCAAGGAGGCATAAATGTCTCACATTGACAGGTATTCAGAGGGGCGGTTATGGCTACAAGGCTATAATCGCCCCTCTATGTTTTTGGCTTGATGCCACCATTTATAAGCCCCTCAGAGTATGAAACAGAGTATGATATGATGACATTTCGTGAAATACATTGAAAAAGACCGTTCTAACCGCAAATAACGGGCAGTAATTGGGAAAAATAGCATTAACTTTGCACAAAATAATACAGGAACATTCAATCTCTCAACGAAATATGGAATCATCAATCAAGGACAAATACATCATCTTGGGCTTTGTCGGCTTCGCCATCGTCCTAATATCTTCCATTGCCACGCTGGTAATAGCGGACAGCTTCAACCAAGACAACTTTGTCAGGTGGATAGTATTCGTATGCTGTAACCTGTTGGGATGGTTGCTCTATCTCTCCTTTCAGACACTTATCTTTGATACATACGAAATCTACAAAATCAAGTTCGGCAAGAAAGAAACGATTGCCGAAGCCATAGAGGTGCAGGAAGAACTGTCACAAAATACACTTGAAGAAGCCACATCTGTGCCTGGACCTACATCAGTCCCTGAGCCTGTACCCGAATCATCCCCGACAAAAGAAGAGACACTTATCCAAACACAACCGATAGAGCTTACTATCGCCCCGGATCTTCACGAAAAGAACCGTGCCAATTACGCAAGCAGAGAGCAACGGGAAAAGGAAGAGCGCATCCGCATGGTCATGGAGTATTGCCATTATTACCTGCCTCGCATTGCCGACCAAGAAACCGTGAACCACATCTGTACTGAGGTGGACAAATGGATGAATCTTAACACTTATACCCCGAAGCCCATACAAAGACCGTTTACCAAAGACATCAACAACATTCCACTCCGTCACTTCGTATGGAATATCTCTGAGCGTTTCCTGTACAAGAGATACTACAATGGGGATAACCGTGCCAAGTTCATCAAAGCCCTTTTCCCGAAATCGTTTGCTGATACAGACTTATCAACCATCAAGAATTTCAAGGTAGAGCCGTTAAAGACGGAAATTCCCATTGATGAACCCGAAAACGGCAAACTTGATTTCCACTATCCCGAGGATTATGTGCGGAATTAGGATAATCACGACACCAACGACAACCATCCGGTAACTCATAACCGCCTGTTTTACATCGTTTCCCGAGTAATTTTACCCGTCATTTATGGCTGGGCTTAATTATTCGGGAATTATTTTGCAATGACGTGTCGTGGAGATATTCACGGATATATCATTTCAGTCCTTTGCGCCAAGTCTTACAAAAGAGACGAGTACGCGAATGGAAAAATCAATTCTTACCTTCAACGACCTCCCCGAGGTTGTCGCTCAGCTTCGAGACGAAGTGATGAGCCTGAAAAGCCTGCTCGCCGAGCAGCGCAGTGTGAACAATGCCAAAACGGTGGACACCCACGTGCCCATGTCTGTGGACGAGGCAGCAGAGTATTTAGGTATCCCTAAGGGTACGCTCTACATGAAACTGTCAGAAGGGACAATCCCTGCCACCAAGCCCGGCAAACGCTATTGCCTTTACCGTGACGAACTGGACAAGTGGCTGGAAACCGCCCGAAAGAATCCCATACCGTTGTCAGACGAGGAACTGAACAAGTCCTTATCCTCTTCCCACCGTCGCAAGCCCAACCCACGTAACTGGTGAATGATATGGAAGAGGATAAGAACTATATCAACCTGATACGTGGCGACCTCACAAAAGCATCCCAAGCGCATAACGGTATGCCCGACAGTGTAGGCATGATGAATATCAAGACGGCAAACCAAACCATTCTTGAAGCATCGTTATTGCCTACGCCCCGTGCGCTGTGGGACAGCTTTTGGTACGAGGGGGAACTCTCCTGCTTGTTTGCCGATTCCAACGTGGGCAAGTCCATCCTTGCCGTGCAGATAGCCGACCGCATCGCCCGAACCGACAATGTGCTGTATCTGGACTTTGAACTGTCCGAAAAGCAGTTCCAGCTCCGCTATACCAACGAGCATGGAGAGCTCTACACCTTTCCCGACAAAATCTATCGGGTGTCTATTGACTGCAACCAGCTTTTGGATGCCAACTTTGAGGAAGCTATCATAGGCGGCATTGAACAGATGGCTGTGCAGACCGACTGCAAGATTTTCATCATTGACAATCTTACCTACCTGTGTTGCGCCATGGAGAAAGGCGATGCCGCAGGACGGCTGATGATTCAGCTGAACAATCTCAAAAAGAGATATGCGCTCTCTATCCTTGTCCTGGCACATACGCCCAAACGCTCTTTGGATTGTCCCATCACATCCAACGACCTTGCCGGAAGCAAACGGCTCTACAATTTCTTTGACAGCGTGTTCACCATTGGAAAAAGTGCCCAAGACGGAGGGCTTCGCTATGTGAAGCAGCTTAAAGTGCGCTATGGCACGTTCTCTCATGATGCGGATAATGTAATCGTTTACGAGATTGACAAGGTGGATGCTTTCTTGCAGTTCGTGTTCAGGGGCTATTCCACGGAAAAGGAACACTTGAAAAAATTGGGCGACAATGAATCAAGCCAAAGGGATTGCCAAATTCTGCAACTCTCCCAATCGGGCAAGTCCGTCAGGGAGATAGCCTCACAGGTGAATTGTGGCAAGTCCACCGTAAACCGTATCATCCAGCGCAGCAAAGAGAGTAAAAACGCAGGTGTCCCAAGTGTCCCACTGTCCCAACCCTTAGAGTGTGGGACAATGGGACAGGATGGGACAGCCGACAATCAACCATCAAAAACGGACTAAGCTATGGGCAATTATTCATTACAGAAGTATAAAGGAACGGCAACACGGCATACCTGCCCCAAATGCGGAGACAGGCATTCTTTCGTCTATTACGTGGACGAAAATAATGTGCCGTTGCATCCATCGGTCGGCAGATGTAACCACGAAAGCGGTTGTGGGTATCACTACACTCCGAAAGAGTATTTTCAAGAGCATCCTGAACACAGAACTACCAATGATTTCTCTTTTGACAGGCAAAGAGCAGAGCAGAAGAAAGTGAAGCAGCAAAGTAAGCCGACAGCCATCGGCTATATTCCCCCTCACTATGTGGAGAAGTCGCAAAGCGAGCGTAGCAATTTCTTCCGTTTCCTCTTCACACTCCTTACTTCCTACTATGGCGACAAGGCGAAAGAGGTGTTGAAGCGGTTGTTGGAGGAATACCGTTTGGGGGCTACCCGTGACGGCTCTGTTATCTTTTGGCAGATAGACAGGACGGGCAAGGTACGCACGGGAAAGGTGATGCAGTACAATCCCGAAGACGGACACCGTATCAAGGGAGGACAGACATCGGCAGTGAACTGGATACACAGCATATTGAAAAAGCAGCGTGTGTTGGCAGAGGATTGGCAACTATCCCAATGCCTTTTCGGGGAACACTTGTTGAAAACGCATCCCGACAAGGTGGTGGTCTTGGTGGAATCCGAGAAGAGTGCCGTTATCGGTTCTGCTATCTTCCCCGATTATGTATGGCTGGCTACGGGTGGTAAGAGTCAGATGAGAGAAGAGAAACTCCGTGTACTGTCAGGGCGAACCGTGCTTCTCTTTCCCGATGCCGATGCTTATGCCGAGTGGAAACAGCGAGCCGAGAGCATGTACTTTTGTAAGGTGGTGGTTTCGGACATCATCGAAAGGAATGCCACCCCGAAACAAAAAGAAGCCCATATCGACATAGCCGATTGGATTATCTTTCAGATACGGGAGGGCAAGGTGATGAGTACAGCCAACCACTTGGTCGAGGCTGAGAGAATCCTCCAGCGGATGATAGAGAAGAATCCCGTCCTGCAAAAACTGATAGACGATTTAGACCTTGTGCTGGTCGGTGCATCTCCAATCGGCAACGATGATGAAAAACCTCCCTGACGGAGGAGAGCGGAAGCCGTAGGCTGGAGTTTGCAGACAATGGCTTGCCATTGATATAGCCCACTATAACTACACGCTCCGCTTACGTAGTTGTGGGCTCTCCCGAGGGGATTAGGGTTTTACCCTAATGACCCACTCAGGGCGTTTCTCCCCTGAGAACCCAGAGCAAAGAGTGACCCTCTCTTTGCAATCTCCGCTTATGGGTTGCACCCCTAAGAACCCCATGCGTTTACGGACAGCGGAAAAGCAAACAATAAAGTACAAACCCAAAAAACAAGTATCTATGGCAACAAAATCAAGCATACATATCAAGCCCTGCAATATCGCATCGAGTGAGGCTCACAACAGGAGGACTGCCGAATACATGCGCCACATCGGAGAGTCCAGAACCTATGTGGTTCCAGAACTCTCCACCGATAATGAGCAGTGGATAAATCCCGACTTCGGCAGTCCGGATTTGCGGATGCATTATGACAATATCAGACAGATGGTAAAGGAAAAGACCGGACGTGCCATGCAGGAAAAGGAGCGTGAACGCAAAGGCAAGAACGGTAAAATAGTCAAGATTGCGGGATGCTCCCCCATACGTGAAGGAGTGCTGCTTGTCAGGTCGGACACCACACTGGCAGACGTGCGTAAATTCGGTGAGGAGTGTCAAAGACGCTGGGGAATCACACCGCTGCAAATCTTCCTGCACAAGGATGAAGGGCATTGGCTGAACGGTCAGCCGGAAGCGGAAGACAGGGAAAGCTTCAAAGTCGGGGACAGATGGTTCAAGCCGAACTATCATGCCCATATCGTTTTCGACTGGATGAACCACGAAACAGGAAAGAGCCGAAAGCTCAATGACGATGACATGATGCAGATGCAGACCCTTGCATCCGACATCCTGCTGATGGAACGCGGGCAGTCAAAGGCTGTCACTGGTAAGGAGCATCTGGAACGGAACGACTTTATCATTGAGAAGCAGAAAGCTGAACTGCAACGCATGGATGCAGCCAAACGGCACAAAGAAGAACAGATAAATCTTGCCGAGCAGGAACTGAAACAGGTGAAATCAGAAATACGCACTGACAAGTTAAAGAAGACAGCCACCACGGCAGCGACAGCCATAACTAGTGGAGTTGCTTCTCTTTTCGGGAGTGGAAAACTGAAAGAACTGGAACGTGCCAACGAAAAACTGCAAGACGAGGTTTCAAAACGGAACACCAATATTGAAAAATTGCAGAGCCAAGTACAGCAGATGCAGAAACAGCATGATACGCAAATCCACAATCTCAGAGAAATGCACAGGCAGGAACTTGACATGAAAGAAAAAGAACTGTCACGGCTCGCCAGAATCATAGACAAGGCTTTCAGGTGGTTTCCGATGTTCAGGGAAATGCTGCGCATGGAAAAGTTTTGTGCCATGCTGGGATTCTCTAAAGAAATGACTGAAAGTCTTATAGTCAAAAAAGAAGCCCTGAAATGTAGCGGTAAAATCTATTCCGAGCAACACAGGCGGAACTTTGATATAAAGGATGATATTTTAAGGGTGGAAAATGACCCTGACGATGAAAGCAGGCTGAACCTGACAATAAACAGGAAGCCGATTGCCGACTGGTTCAGGGAGCAATGGCACAGGCTTAGATATGGAGCAAGAGTGCCGCAACAGGAAGAAAGAAAAAGTAGAGGATTCAAATTATAATAGAAGCAATTTGATTAGTAATCTAAAAGCACTCCGATAACGATTAGAGTGCTTTTAGATTGTTTATCATTAATTATCAAAGCAAGTGCAGTTTAAGATTTTACTGAAGTTTGCATTAATAAAGAATATACTACAGCTGATATATGCGCAACATATTGTGACGCTTGTGATTCATTTCCCTTGAAATCCTTAACAAATACCGCTAAGGTATAACTGATATTATTAGGCAGACATATATAGGCAACATCATTGTGAGCTGCAAGAACACCATTTTCATTAACATAACCTGAACCTGTCTTATGCGCTATAACAACCCCTTCTTTATCAAGAAGTGGAGCTGCTATCCTATCTACACCTGTTTTGCATTCTTTTAACGTATTCTTAATGAAACTTTGTTTCTCATCATCGATAAGACCTTCAGTAAACAAACGATTCATCAACATTGCAGCACCAAGAGGAGATGTATAGTTAGAGTAAGCCTTGTTATGGTCAGCCGACATTTCCTCTTCCGTATAAGCTATCTGAAAACTTGAACGAGGAATGAGTGTGGCTATAAAACTATCTGTTTGAGCGACATTAACCATATCCTTAAACATAAGGTTGCTTGCATTGTTGTCACTCTGAGTAAGAGTATAACGCAGCAAATCTCTCACTGTCAATGATATGACTGGCCCTGAATAATCTTTCAGCATAGGACTCCAAGTCTTTGGGTCAAGTTTATCCCTATTTATATTTACTAAGGTATCAAGTGAAATTCCTTTATTGTCAAAGTCATTACAAAGAGCTAATGCCTGATGAACCTTAAACACACTCATCATAGGATAAACACTCTTATTATTGACCTTAACCGTATCTCTGTTATTAACAATAACCGCCACACCAATTTCGCCAGGACAAGCTGAGACAATTTGAGAAATGCTATCAGTCAAAACATTTGTTAAAGGAGGATTTGCGCTATCTTTTGTCGCTGATTTATGGAACAATGAAAATACCAAGATGAAAATGCAAACTAAAGCTATACTCAAAACTACGATTTGTTTTTTTCTGTTTTTTTCCATGTTTATATTATTTATATTTGTTTGACGAGAATATCTTTATTTGCCGACAAAGGTACATAACTAAAGTTTCCCACCCAAATAAATAGATAGAAAAATAACAGTTTGTCGAATTTTCTTTGTAAATTAGTAATCGCTAAAGAACTGATTTTAAAGACAAGACAACAAAACTGTTATGGAAGCAAAAATAGAGAAAATAAGTGAGTTATCCAAACTTTTGAGTGTTAAAACCCGAATGAGTGATGATTTATTTCATCTTTTTGGCAAGTTTGGCATCGGTCACCTATTATCTCGCCTTTCATTGGAGAAACAGGACGGAGTTTCGGCTTCGGAGTTGCTCCTCTCTCTTTGCCTCTTCCGCATTGTGGGCGAGAGCATCCATAGTATATGCAAACATAAGATATATGAGCTTTCAAATCATGGTAAGAACTGTTTCTATCGCATGATGATTCGCCCACAGATGGATTGGAGACGATTGATGAACCACTTTGCACTGCGTTATATGTGCCTATTGCGTAAGTATGGCGAAGTTCCTCAATCAGATACCACTACATGTTTCATTATAGATGACACCGTGCTTGAGAAGAGTGGTGTGAGGATGGAGGGTATCAGTCGTGTTTTCGACCATATGAAAGGCAGATGCGTATTGGGCTACAAGCTGTTACTTTGTGCCTTCTTTGACGGCAAGACAACTATACCCTTTGATTTTTCACTACATCAAGAAAAGGGGAAGCAAGGCAACTGCGGGCTGACTAGACAGCAACTCAAAAAGGCATATCACACCAAGAGGAACACCGGCAATCCTGATTATAAGCGCTTTCAAGAGTGTAAGATGTCTAAGCTGGAAGTTGCCATGGATATGCTTCGCCGTGGATGGAAGATGGGGTTACATGCGAAGTATGTGATTACCGATAGTTGGTTCACCTGCGAGCAACTTATGACATGTGTTAGAAGCATAGGTAAAGGGGCAATGCACTTTGTTGGACTTGCAAAAATGGGAAAGACAAAATACACTATATCGGGCAAAAAGAAAAATGCTGCAGAACTCATTGCCACCTATGAACGTGAACGAGGAAAGAACTGTCGTAAATACAAATGTCGATATATTCAGCTCAACGGCAACTTAGGAGATATACCTATCAGAATCTTCCTCATCAAGTATGGTAGAAACTCCGCATGGAACGTTCTGCTCACCACGGATACAACGATGTATTTCGTAAAAGCCTTTGAAGTGTATCAGATTAGATGGAACATAGAGGTGATGAACAAGGAGACTAAGCAATATCTCGGATTAGGAGGTTATCAAGGTTGTGACTTTAATGGTCAGATAGCCGACGCAACGCTGTGTTACCTTACATATACCGTCATGGCTTTGGAAAAGAGATTCACAGAATATCAAACCATGGGCGAACTCTTTTCGGATATGGAGGGTGATCTCATGGCACTCACGTTATGGAAGCGAGTTCTTACCTGCATCGAACGCATTCTTCGCATTTTAGGAGAAATACTTGGAATGACGCCCCAATACCTTATGGCTACAATCAGCGGAAACGACAAAGAGATGAGCAAAATCCTTGTAATGGCTGAAGCGTTGGAAAAATGGGACGAAGTATGTGGATAGTCTGCATAACTTCTGTTAGGCATGTGTTAACAGTCAATGGATATGGGGGAAGACAGACAAAGGAAAATGAGAAAAGTTAGTGTTTTAAGGGGTGGGAAACTTTAGTACATAACTTTACGGAAAAATATGTTTCTAAAATATATAAATCAGGGCAACCGCATCAAAATGTCAATAACCTGATAATCAATACTTGTCGATTTTGTATTAATAGGGATAAGTGGGGTGGATACAAGGATGAGAAGTTTCAACAATTTACAATATCCCCCCTTAAAAATGCATAATTTTGTATTTGTCTGAATAATAGCCTGTTGTCAAAAATCATGTTTCTTAAAAAATATTACCCGCAAGGGAAATTTGAATTATATGGGGCAAAAAATCAATTTTTATGGGGTAGTAGTTTCGATTTGGACCAATGGTTTTTTTAGGAAAATGGACAATAAGGGAGAGGAGGAGGTTGAAAACTACGTTTGTTTCCTAAGCTAACGTTATTTTGATGCGGTTGCCCTGTATATAAATAGACAGCTGTGGGGAAAATGTGGGGAAAAATTAGATAATTAAAAAGGCTAAATGACTGAAAATAATCACTTAGCCTTTTAATCCGTACCCAGACCCGTACTTCGTAATTGCTGCGCCCATCATTCAAGACTGTCAAATCGGGTCTTTCCTGTCAAGCCAATGATGCCTATGCGTATGCCAAACACATGGATTACGGATTTCTCGTTCCGTGAACAAACACTTTATCCGCAACTCTGCTATGTGGTGTATTGGCTTAACTCCATTTCTATGGGCAACACTTTTGTTGCAGATTTCAAGCAGCTTTTATCGAAATACCCATCAGTAAGAACTCGTTTATTAGGCTTTCCTCATAATTGGGAACAAGAGCCTTTGTGGAGATAAAATAATTGCCCTGTTTCTTAAAAAGCACTGGGGCAAACCAGCTCCGTCTTTAATTGTTTCCAATAAATGGATTGTTTCAAGCCCCTATAGAAAGAGAACAAAAATTCCTGTGTGAAAATTAATCTACGACAAGGAGCAAGCAAGGAGCAATATCAAACAAAAATCAATACCTTTGCAGTACATATGAGATAGACCAAAACAAAAGTGGAATATCGGAAACGAATAGCAAGGAAAAGAGAAGAAACGACCCAAGTTGATGTCCTTTTTGAGTTAATAATCAATAAAAGCGTTAAATCTTCACCTTTTAGAATGTGCAATTAAAAATAACAACCATATTTCTGACTTATTATCTATAAAATATTGAGTAATAATCGGTTGTAAATAC
>NZ_QVLZ01000008.1:0-214590 GCF_003435205.1 Bacteroides sp. AF32-8BH
AAAATATAAGAATGAAAAAAGGGCGACAAGATAGAATCGCGGAGACGCTTACTCAAATCAAATGGCTGCTTCCTGATTCAACCATTGAGCAAGATTAGTAAAGCTATTTCGTAATTAGTTTCAACCCTATTTGAAACTAAAAGTTTCACGCCGAGAAACAAAGTGTTTCAAGCATTGAAACGAAGTGTTTCACACCGAGAAACGAATCGTTTCAAGCTGTGAAACTATTTTTGAAACTAATCGCCACAGGTGAAGAGGTGGTGAAGTTGTTACCCTTCACCCGCAAACTCCTTATTCATCGAAGAGACAGAGAAAAGGTGAAAGAAGACATAGAAAGATTGAAAATAAATATCCGATGAGAAAATCCATTCTATTCTGTAACAATTAAAAACCGCACCGATTAATTACTAATCCGTTAATCACTATTTAATTCCTTTGTGCACCATTATGAACTTTCCAACTAAATTTCAAAAGAGCAACTACACCCAAACTTCATATTAAGGAGAGCTATTTTGATTTAGTTTTTTAAGAATGCTCCTTACCAATTAGTTTTCCCGTTCAATAATATATTTGTTTTAATCTCTTGATATAGTTGACTGATTCGTATCTTGTATAACCGAATTATCAAATTTATGCTTTTTCTTTCCAAAAATGAAACGATAATTGACCGATAAGCTAATCACATGATCGCTAACGCGAGGTATTCGACTTTCATATCTTCTTTCATAGCCAATTTGCTGAAGGTGTCCTTTAGAGACTGCCTTGTACGGTGTTCGCATATATAAATCAATATTCCAGTTGTTGATACTGTAACCAGCTCCAAATCCCAGCATTCCGGGAAAATGAGTCATAAGACCGGAAGTGATTTTCATATACTTTGATGGTGCCATATAGTTTACATCAAAGCTCCAACCATTATGCATATAAAAAAGAGAACAGCAAAAGAAAAAACGATCAAAAGAAAAATTTTTCCACAATGTCACATCCATGCGGTCATAAATCAGCACTGGTCTTAAACTAAATATCTGTGGAATAATATCATATTGCAAAGCCAATTCATAGTGCTGACTCAAACTTTTGCCTCCATTCAAATTTTGATATATAAACATTTTCCGTTCGTCATCATAACGATATAGTTCATAGATCTGCGGATTACTTATGTGCAAACTAGCTGAATAAAGCAATGTCAACTTAGAATTCATAGTCCAATCATAATTTAATCCTGCATTATATTGCAAATAGTCTTTTAATTCAGGATTTCCTACAAACATCTCGTATTCATTTTTTTTATATTCGTAACCGGTACGATTTGAAAGACCTATTTCTGTACTACGGACAGTTCCGGTCAACTTCAACGAATGTCCCTTATGAAGATAGGAGAGTTTCAATGAAGGTATGAAAAAAGAACTGAACACATGATTTCCATTCGTCGTAGTATATGATAAATGTTCGGCAATGCTAGCTTGTAGATTAAATTTCTTCTTAATGCGATAATTATATGTAGCATAAAAACTGGTATTACCTTTATTTAAAAAGATCTCTGAATTTTGCCCCTCTTTTGTATTTAAGTTGTTAGTATGCGTAAAATTCTGATTTAGAGTCAAACTGACAGATGATTTATTTTTGAAACTTTTACTATAGTTACAATTAAGCCTTCCATACCAACTATCTTCGGCAGTAGCATTGGCATAAGAAGACGTTATGACTTCATCCGTACGCTGCTCATACCATCGATTGTAATCGTTGTTTCCATAACTTCCATACAACTCCAATCGAAGTATCTGCCTTTTGGGAAGAGTACGATTATAGCGTAATTGTAAAGCCGGATTCAACCTAACAGTATGTTTGTATTCTTGTTTCACGAGAACAGCGGATGTATTATTATACCGTTGCCGATTCCAGTCGTCATTTTCGGACATACTCCTATTCATTCGTAAAGAAGAATAAAATGTTTGCAGCTTATCTTTATAGATATAGTTCAGATAGGTTTTCAAATTGTTATTGTTATCCAATGAGGGTAGCTCATCATCTGTCCGTACAATGGTTTCGTCAGGAAAATGATAAATGGTTTCGGTATATCCCTCATCATGATTTCTAAAATGAGTATAACTGTCCGATACTGACACAGCCCATTCAGATTTTCCTTCAAAATACTGGGCAGTTCCTCGTCCAGTACCTGTTGGTTTGTTCAATTGATGCCTTGCGTTTAAAGCGATTGTTCCTAAGTAATCCCGTTCTTTAAGTATATAATCTAATATAGTAGAAGCTTCCGGGTAATCGGGACGACCTTGAGAATAAAAATCTACACGTTTAATATCTTTGGGGTTTAGATTCTGCACTTCTTCCCGTGTTGCCTCACGTCCGTCAATACACAATAATACGCTTTCTCTATGATAAGTGATAGTTGCACTTCGAGGATCAGCTTCCAGCCCCGGAATCATTAACGCACGCAAAGCACTGTATCCATCATAAGAATGTCGTAACTGCTCACGAGTAGGGAATACCATTATTTTGTCTTCGGTATTTATCCGGTTTTGAGCTAGCACAGTTACTTCCTGTATCTGTACCACTTTCTTATCCATCGTTATTTCTCCTAAACGAATCTGGGTCTCTTTGGTCGGATTCAAGACTAAAGTGGTTTCCTTATAACCTAAATAACTAATTAACAACTTGTATTTTTGCTCCGTACGTGGAAGTTTGAGTTCAAATTCTCCTTTACTATTTGTAACTCCTCCTATCACTAAAAGCGTATCATTACTATAGCAGCGTATAGTTGCCGCTACTAAGTCTCGTTTATTTTCATCTATTAAATGTCCTTGTATTTTCAGTTCTTGTCCAAAGAGTGAAGTTCCCCAAAATAACAAAGCAAATAGTAATATAGCGTATTTCATAAAATTATTTATATTTCAATTTTACATATTCATTTTGCCGATGAATTAATACCATAGCTGCTTAGCATCTTTATATAAGAAAATTCGTTCATCCGTCCCCCTAGTAAGATTTCTCAATAATAGTAAAGCATTTTGTGGTACATGGTGAAAGGTTAGACTAAAATCGTCAGCTATTTGTTTGCCCAACGACACCCAATCCATATCCCAATAAAAAAGCTCGTAAGTATCTCCAATACGAACATTATTGTCATCATTACGTGTCATATAGCCTATTCTTCCAACAGATTCCGGTTTGCCCAAATCCAATCCTACCCAACCATCTCTTAAAGTTTTAGATGCGAAAAATGTCAACGGATCTAAATCAAAAGCAGCAAAACGGCTATAATGAGGATTTTTGCTTCGTTCTTCAGAACCTATAATGGTTCCTGTCAGTTTTTTATTGTCTTTATCCAAGAACATCAATTCTGCAATATTACAGCGGTAGGGCTTTGGACAGATATAACGCCAATAACGATACTTTGTAGTATCGCTCACATTTATACTACCCGATACGCTATACTCTTTGAATGTATGTACTGTGACAGCATCACTGAAATCCTCCTTGTGTGCTGCTTGAAACATGCTGTATTTTAAACGGAGTGCTGTGGTGAACGCTTTGCGCGTTAAAGGATATTTCCGTTTTAGACTAATACTTCTTTTCGATGTGTTATCGGGATTCAAGAACTCCAGTTCACCTTTTTCATTCAACAAAGCAGGATAATTGAATGGACGAACCCTTCCATTTATATAATATACCGGCAGATAGACAGCTCCCTTCTCTATTTTATCAAAGACGATCTGCTTACTATCTTTTATTTCCGAAAAACAAATAGGAACCCATTTCGCATTGTCAAATACAGCCAGATATGCATATTTTTCTTTGCGTTCTCTTTTCCCGGAAAGTACAGGAAAAACAGGATCAATGGTCGTTGCATATTCATCCGTAACGTCTTTTATAAACACATTGCGCAACGTTGACGGGACACTACCAGCTTCTTTATTCAGCCGGACTAAGGCCGAATTGGGAGAATATGTTCTTCGATATACTTTTCCCTTACACTCCCCCGGTCGTAAGGCAGCTAAAAAAGGTTCATGTCCTCCTTCACATACCATTCGGCGATCGTGATCTATCAAAATACTAAGCCACGAATGTGCATGTGCTTTTGTAGGCCACTGCAAAACGAAATCATACGAAACCGCAAACCCCTTACTGCGCATGATAGCTAAAGCTGTGTTTGTCCTTGTCTCACAAGAATTGGAAGGAATATTGCACCAAAACGGAACCTTATATAACGCATGCCACTTCAGAGGCTTTTTCAAATCGACAATAACGGTATCACGTAGTTTAATATTAATAGCTTCTGCCGCATGATAGGGTGTTTTATTCCAAATGTCATTATAAGAAAAATCGCCTAATGTGTCATTAGCTATCGGTTTCAACACATTGCGCCAATCATCAAAAGCCTGAAACTCTACGCACTTATAAGGAAGCATATATTCACAAAATTCATCGAATGTAATGCCTCTTGCCCAACGACCTTGTTGCCAATCGTCAAAAGCCGCGTCTATACTCTGTATCAGATAGTCGGCTTTTATGACAGAGTAATCTTCCTTAAACTCAAAATCATCTGATGGAAACTCTAACAACAAGTTATTTAATTCATTCACCTGTTCATCAATCTTTCTGTCGGAGAAGATAATCTTTTCAGCTTCGACATAATATTCTTCAATATCTTTCCCTATATACGACTGGTGTCCGGGCATATTCATTATCAAAAATTTGGCAGCTCTAAGTTTCAAACTGTCAGCTTCGTTTTCTTTATAATGCTCCAACACTTTTTCGAGTTCCAGACGATTATTGCCCGCCAGTGTCAGCACCTTTTCCAACTGTTTTTCTTCAGAGCTTTGACAACTGAAAAGCAAAACAAGAAAAAGAAAGATGAATGTAGCTTTCATTTTGTTTTATTGTTAGTTTATAATTAAATATTCTTTTTACGCAAATAGTTTCTAGCCTCTTCTTGTATGATAGTAACAGTGTAAGATGGTATCTTTATTCGTTTATTTATTATTTCTAAAGCTATCCGTTCGGCAAGTATGCAGTTATCAGATTTTACATAGACCCTCAAAAGTCCTTGTAATGGAAGAAAACGGCTAGGACACATACATTGTGCCAGCTTATATCGTCTTTCAGCTTCTTCCCAACATTCCATTTGATAGTAATTATCCGCCAATTGCATTTGCAGGTCATACGTATTGATATAAGATTCGCAATGCAAGAATATGTTGACGCTTTGTTTGTACAATTCCACATTTTTCAATTCTGATGCATAATTGTACAAGAAATAGGGATTGCCATTCCACTCATCATATAGCTTGGTAAATACAGATAATTCATTATCCAGCAAACTATTGTTCTTTTCTGCAACCAACGAAATTCGTTTCCATGTACGCTCGAAAATGATATTCTTAATCAAAAAGAAACAGAGTATAAAAAGAATAATCAATAAAAATGGCTTGTTGAAACGTATTGTTCGTAGAGCAACCTCCCGTTGATTAAGTGAAGCGAGGCAGTAGATAATCATGAACCAAACAAAAGCATATTTGAATGGATAAGAAAAACAGGAAAATATAGCAATAGAAACAAGCGTCAGTATGGCTGGAGTGTCAAATGCCACATTACTTCGAAAAACAGCAATCAACGACAATAAGAATAAAGCGATTCCTATGAGTCCTTGTTCAATCAGCAGCAACAGATACTCATTAAATGGATGATTCGTGTTTCCTGCCAATATTCTATCGCTTTCATCAGCATGGGAGGAAGACAAATATTTGGCTTGTTCCGGCATGTAATCCGCCTTAAAAGAACCAAGTCCGTTTCCCTGAATTATATGTTCCTTACACAATCCGGCAGATACTTTCCAAATCAGAACACGACCGGAAGCGGAAGCTGGTTTTAGATAAATCAGACCAATGAATAAACTTATTAGAAACAAAGCGCCTCCGCTGATAAGAAAGATGCGCCTTTTATGAATTAACTTCCGATAACGGAGAGCATAAAAAAGAAGTGTTACTACACATAAAGTAAATACACCTGTTCTCGAACCGGATAAGATAACGACTATAATGAGGAGAAGGCACGCCATAACCTTGAACGTTCTTCTTTTTCCGTTAGAAGAATGACACAAAAGAAAAGGATAACAGAGAACGATGCTCGCAGCAAATCCGGCGGGATTATCAAAAGAACCGGTAACTGGAAAATAAGATTGAGTTTCTATACACCCTACATATTGCAGCAAGCCATACAAGGCCGACAAAACTCCAACGACAGCTAAAATGCTATTAAATGTTTCTGTAGGATTTTTTCTATTACGCATCAACACAAAAAGAATCCATCCAGATACAATGTATACACTGTGTATATATTGTGATGTAAAGAGACTGCAAACGAAAACATATCCCATAAAAACAGTAAAAGACAGAAATAGAAAATCAACAGACAGTCTAATTTTTCGCTTCCAGTTCCCTATGCAAATACCTCCCCATAATATGATGCCGACAACGAAACTTATATTTTTAGGCATAAAATACCTATCCATAAACCAATCAGCCGATAAGTATAAGGTGGTGATAAGTAAAAAAGAAAACGTAAAAACATTATCACTGAATAATTGCCTTAACTTGCAGAATATAAAAGAGGGAGTCTGTATTTGCATTGATAATAATTAATTCTTCTTTCGCTCCTAATCCTTTTCCTTTCGGATTGAAAGAGAAATGAAGCGAGCACGATTCGTCAGGATTTAATTCATACTTCTCCACCGATGCTTGTGTACATCCACATCCAGTTTCGATCTCTCCTATTTCCAACCTGGCATTGCCTACATTGGTGATTGTAATGCTATCACGACAAATTATATCAGAACTAATTATTCCGAAATCGTGTGTATAGGAAGACAGGGACATCTCTGCCTTCCTTTTTTGATTGCAAGAAACGCAAATCAGCAGAATAACAATAAGACCAAGGATTTTACTCATTTTTTATAGTTGTTGATGATGAACTACTCGGAATAGTCTCGATGAAACGGGGTGGATCACCGATCAAACTATCTAATATCATTCGGCTCTTCTTTTTAAATTCTCGTTCTTTCATAATATAATCCCACCATGATAAAAAAGCATCTCGATCCGCTTGGGGCATTAAATCGATAATGCGTAAATATTGAGAGAGTTCAGGCTCCCCAATCGGGTATTTTGTCCTTAAATCACGAGCCAACATGACTCGGATGACATTCGGATATTTTGCATATTTTTCAAGAAAAGTAAACCGACCTTCTGAACGCTGTTCAGTTTCTGATATATCCAATAGCTTACAATTCTCTATATTAATACTATCTTTCGCCATTTTTCTACGTTCTCTATTCCAATATACAGCATTCCATTGAGCTTCTCGCTCAAGAATATAAGTATTATAATCTTCATTGATGGAAGTGCCCGATACATTAGCGTTATCGTTCCAATCGACCATACGAATATAGATATTACCCGGTTCCACAAAAAGATTAATATCAGTCCCTTTATGGAACGGTGGTCCATCATAGGATATTTGTGCAAAAAAAGGCTTTCGTGTGACAGTTCCTTCGTAAAAAAATTCCTTGCCAATCACCTTTATTTTTATGCTGTTGTCGTATGCTTGTTTTTGGCGTTCTCTTTCTTCAAGAAGATACGATTTATCTATTAATAACACATATTTACCATCTAGAGAATTATCAGGGAATTCACCCCGAATCGTAAATTTTTCCTGTCCCAAAAGTAATTGAGCAAAGAATGCGAATACAAAAAGGGAAAAGATTTTTTCTTTCATAATTGTATGTTGTTTGGAATCTTAAATAAGTGGAATCTTGATTTTTATCACGTTGTTTTTTTACAACAGTCTTTTACGCAACCCTCCCTATCTTTATCAACTTTCTTTACACATTCATCTCTACTGTTTCTAGCTCGTTCTTTCAAATATTCCAACCTTTCCGGATACATAAGTTTTTCCCAATCTGACATACTATTTTCAGCATCTTGAATTTCTGCATAATATGTATGTTGGCATTCCATATCTTCGTTTGTAGCATCCGCATTACAATCATCAATACAACGTTGTTCAGAATCGGTATCTCGTGTACTAATAGTAATTTGATTCATTTGACGTTTTTGCCGAGCTCTTGTTAATTCCAATCGGGTAAAATTTGTACCTTTGTAAACCTTCCAAACCAAAGAATCAATTCGATCGTAACTTGCTTCTTCGTCATATCCGAGTAAGATATTTAATTGAATCTGCGCTTCAACACGAGTATCCGATTTGGATAACTTTTTTCTAAGCTGTTGATACTGTTTTTTTTCTTCTTTAGAAAATTTATCAATTGCGTTTTTTCTTCTTCTCAAATTCTTTTTAATCTCTTTTTCTAAATTCTTATACGCCTCCGAGGCTACAAAAAGGTCGGCTTCAGTCAAATTATTTTCTTGAATAACATTATCATAACCGCTATCAGTCTGACAACTATGAAGTGACATAACTATAACAACAGTCCATGTAGTCAAAGCTAAAATGAGTCTTTTTGTTTTCATGATTTGATTTTTAATTATTATTTATTTGTCTTTCAATAAAACGAGGAGCATTGCGATTAAGACTATCGGTCAACGCTCTTCTCTTTGCCCAATACTCCTCTCTCTTCATTGTATACTCTCGCCACTCTATCAAAATATCTCGATCCGCTTTGGGCATTAAGTCAAGAATACGTAAATATTTAGCATCCACCAATCTTTTATTTAATTCCTTAACTTCCAAATAGCGAGATAACATTACTCGAATAACATCCGGATATTTGGCATATTTCTCAAAGAAAGCCAATTCACCTTTTTCAAAATCCTCAAATGCTGAACCAAAAGAATAAGCCCCTTCAGCTTCCGAAGTCTGCCCCTTTAAACAGATAGTTCTAAAAATTCTATTTACCAGATTTTTCCGTTCAATGACACAAGTGTTATAGTCTTTATTGATAGGAGTACCCGATACATTTCCTTCCTCATACCAATCGGTTATATGGATATGGATATTCCCAGGTTCTATTACAAAAGAAGTCGCACTTGTCTGACCACTGAATGTTGGTCTATCATAATATATTTGCGTCAAAAAAGGTTTTCGTGTAGTTACCCCTTTATAATAGAATTTTTTATCAGTTACCAATATCTTTACTTCATCGTCAGATGCTTTCCATTTACGTTTGTACTCATCAGAAAGAAAAGATTTATCTGTCAGTATTATATATTTTCCATCCAGCGAATTATCTGGGAATTCACCTTGAATCGTATATTTCTCTTGTCCATAAAACAACTGAACAAAAAACACTAATACAATAAGAAATAGATTCCTCTTCATAATTTTGGATATTAAAATTATCTATTTTTTTCATCTGTACCTTTACAATCTTTTATACATTCTTCCCTCTCTTTATCAGCATCATCCAGACAATTTTTTCGTTCTGTTCCGAGTTTTTCTTTTTCAGAACGAATATATTCAGGATCATAGTATTCCGCCATGCTTTCAAGTTCGCTAATATCTCTATTATAATTATCAAAGCATATACCAGAACTCTGTGTAGCATGGTCAGTACACCCTTTTTTGCATGTCTCTAAATCTTCGGTATCAGTTGTTCGTGTATTAACAACAGCTCGTTTCATTTGCCGTTTTTGTAATGCTTTCATTAGCTCTAATTGTGTAAATTTAGTGCCTCCATAAACCTTTCTAGCCAAAGATGAGATTCGATCATAATCCACTTCTTCATCATAGCCAAGCAAGAGATTCAGTTGAACATTTGCTTCAGCGCGAGTCTTAGGATTGAGCCACTCTATTTTGAGTTGATGATATCGCTCCTTTTCTTCTCTCGACAATCTAGATATTGCATTTCGCTTTCTTCTCATATTCTTTCTGATTTCCTTTTCCAAATTCTGATAAGCTTCCGAAGCGATAAAGAGATCAACAGCAGTCAAATTTTGTTCTTTAGGAGAATTATAATTGTCATCGTCATTCGATTGACAACTAAGTACAGACATACCTATTAAAAAGGCTAACAAAGCCATAGTAAAGAAAACTTTGCATTTTCTCATAAAATTATTTTTTTAAGTTAATAACTTGGGGAACACTTACATACAATTGCTAACCTCATAATCCCAAAAACATCACACAAATAACAATAAAACCAGAATTCTACTCATTTTTTATTGTAGTTGATTATGAATTACTCGGAATAGTCTCGATAAAACGAGGGGCATTGTTACGTATACTGTCCAACAACGGTTTGGTCTTTTTTTCATATTCTTCTCTTTTAATAGTATAGTCCAGCCAAGCCAAAAGAATGTCTCGATCTGCTTTAGGCATTCGGTCGAGAATCTGTAGATATTTTGGGAAATCAGGATCCTTTGACGCTCTTCGTCCGTTCAACAAAAAAGATAAGTGGAATCGTACAACATCTGGGTATTGGGCATATTTTTCTAAGAAGAGCAATTCCTTTTTCAGATTTCTCTTTGTGGCAATCATATAAGTATTGTAATCTTCATTAATAGGAGTACCTGACACAACACCCTCATCTGCCCAATTAGCAATACGGATATGGATATTACCAGGCTCAACTATAAAATGCAGGCCCAAATCCAACATTTTTCTTCCTGTCTTTGCACTACTAAGATATACTAAGAATGGCTTTTGTGAAAGACTACCTTCATAATGGAATTTCCCGTCAACCACCAATATACTGTCAATAAATGAGTGTTTAATTCGTTCTTTCTCTTGACTAAGAGCAGAACTATTGATTAAACGCAAATAACTATTATCCAACGAATGATCAGGTAATTCTCCCTGAATAGTATATTTTTCTTGTCCGTAAAATAGCTGGGCTATAGATACGAGAATAAAAATCAATATAACTTCTCTCATAATATTAAAAAAATAATTACTATAAAAAACGAATCTTCATCCCTTCTCTTTACATATTTAATTCTCCCAAGAAACTGACACTTTGATTGTGTTGCATAGTGACACTGATGTTCGCACTTCCATTAGAATACACCTCAATTTTAAAATTGAAATAATCTACTGCTGTACGTGTTGAAAACTTGATATGGGCATTCCCTTTTTTATCTATATTCACAGCATATTTTTTAATAGGAGCCTGAAAAATAAGTTGATTTCCTCTATCACTATAAGGTATATCGGATGCCTCAAGATAAAGAAGGTTAGAAAATACTGAATCATTTTTAATTTCTATCAAATCTAAGTAATCCAATTGTATAGGATCTCTATATGGAGGTATGTAAGTGTCCACATATATCTTATAGTTCTTTGATCTGATAATATTGCTAACAGCTTCCGCCCTTTGCTCCCTCTTACTTTGGGCAGAAAGAGTGGGAACTCCCACTAACACTACCCAAAGTAATATAAAGATTTTCCTTTTTTGTTTTCATATCAATTACAATTTAAAATACAAATTTCAACCGTATACAAATACGTATACACCAATGTATACACATTTAAATATGTTTTTTAAGACCAAGGATTTTACTCATTCGGCTCTTCTCTTTTCATATTTAATTCTCCCCAAAAACTTACACTTTGATGGTGTTGCATAAAAACATTGACAATCGCCCTTCCATCAACATACACAATAATCTTAAAGTTGAATTTGTCTACTTTTGTCCGTGCTGAAAATTTAATATGGACATTCCCTTTCCTATCTATATCCATAGTATATTTTTTGAGGGGTACCTGAAAACGAAGTTCATTTCCTCTGCCGCTATAAGGTATATCAGATTCCTCAATAAAGAAAAGATCGGAAAAGACCGAATCATTTTTAATTGCTATCGAGCTTTCGGGATAATCTAATTCTATGTACTCCCTATACGGAGGTATATAAGTATCCACACTGATCTTATAGTCTCTTGATGTAATGATCTTGTTGACAACTTCTGAGTTATATTCTTTCTTATTTTGAGCAGAAAGAGTAGAAGCCCCTACCAACATTACCAAAAACCATATAAAAATTTGTTCATTTGTTCTCATAATAATTACAAATTAGAATATAGATATTATTTCACTTTTTAATGATATGCTAAGATAGTGCACTTACCCTTACTTTGCTCACAAGCTTCTATCCCATTCTCCAAATACTCATGAATCGGCTTTGTGCATTCATCAAGTTGTACTTGACACTGTCCTTCCAATCTTGAGTATTCTTTCCAAGAAATATTAATAGGTATTTCATCTAAATTTCGATTATATTGATTAACACAGTCTTCTATTCTCGCCTCTGCCATTTCACTATAGGCTTTAATACAATTTTGAATTGCCTCATCATCTTCTGTGGTACGAGTTATAACAACTTGATGCATTTTACGCTTTTGACGGGCCCTCATTAATTCCAATCTGGTGAAATCTGTCCCTTCGTAAACTTCTCTAACTAAATTGGAAATCCGATATAAGCTGGCGTAACAATCATATCCAAGCAATTTATTCCATTGTTTTTTTGCTTCAGAACGAGTTTCCAGACTAAGTAATTCTTTTTTAAGTTGCTGATATTGCTCCATTTCTTCTTTCGAAAATTTAGAAATGGCATTCAACATTCTTCTCATGTTCTTTCTGATTTCTTTTTCCAAATTCTGATGCGCTTCCGAAGCAATAAAGAGATCCGCAGCAGTTACATCTTCTGCCTGTTGAGAGTAATTATCAGCATCATTCGCCTGACAACTAAGCACAGAAATACTGATTAGAAAAACTAATCCAACCATAATAAAGCCTAAATTCATTTTTTTCATGAGAACTACTTTTAGAGATTAATAATATTGAATATCTTTTTCAAGGCGATACCAAGATATTAGTAGATAATCGTTTGGCTCATTTTCCAGTTCTGTCTATATTACATAAGATAAGGAGCTGTATTTTTCCATAATATTAGTACGAATAAAAGTTTATCGCTCTTGTTGTAACAAAGGACGACATTTATAAATTGGGATACAAATTTCAACCGTATACAAATGCGTATACACAGCCAATGCATACGCATTTGTATATGGTTTTTACAAGAAAAATCATTCTAAACGCAACGATTTAATAAAATCGGTAATAGATTTACAAGAAACATTCATTTTCTTTTTCAATCTACTACGGCGTATTCGAAAAGAACTTCCTAGAATATGGAACAACTCTGAAATCTGCGCATTACTAAAATCGATACGTAACAAAAGAATGATATGTATATCATCTTCTGAAAGTATAGGATAATAATGCCTCAATTTATAGATAAAACCATCCTGATGAAGATTTATCCAGAATTCTAACTTATTCCAATTACAATCACTTATTGCTGATAAAGATGTAACATAAATTTGTACGTCATAGACAGTCTTCCATTCTTCTTCATTCATAGCTGGATTTTTATCTATTACAATTATGCCCTATTTCACCAATTCACCATTGATATAAAGGTTCTTGAAAGTCACATCTTTCGCCCCTTTAATATCATTTGCTCCTTTGGCTACATTATTAAAATGAGAATCCTCTACACTGATGTTATATACATGTTTATCATCCTCCAGCCCTATAATAAGCACACCCAATTTACTCTTCTCACAAGTTACATTCTTCAAATGCACATTACGGACAATCGGGTCAAACCCTCTCTTACATTTCTCCCGATTCTCATATTGCAGATTGATGCGAAGTACAGCTTCACGACATTCTCCTACCGTCACATTGCGTACATATACATTTTCTATAAGTCCTCCGCGGCAAGTACTGGTCTTAATACGAATGACACGATCCAGATTCGGGCTATCCATCCGGCAGTCTTCTACAAACAAATTACGGTAACCACCGGAAATCTCACTGCCGATCACTACTCCTCCATGTCCATTTCTCATCATGCAGCCACGTACGATAATGTTCTCACTGGGAATATTCCATTTACGCCCGTCTTCATTACGTCCTGATTTAATGGCAATACAATCATCACCCGTGTCAAATGTACAATTCTCAATCAACACATTCTTACAAGATTCAGGATCACATCCGTCTCCGTTAGGTCCACGATTGAAAACAGTCACTCCGCTAACAATCAAGCTCTCGCAGAAAAGAGGATGAATCACCCAAAATGGAGAATTTAACAAAGTAACACCTTCAATCAAGATGGTGTGGCAGGAATGTAAGTTCAATAGCTGCGGACGCATGCCATCTTCCGGCTTCATCAGACGCTTGTAAACAGGAGTCGATGTTTCACCATACATCAACAGACGTTCACGACCTCCATTGCGTTGAGCCACCATGCCTTCTTTCCAACCATACTTTACGGCCCCACACATCGGCCACCAAGTTTCCATGCTACCTTGTCCGTCAATAATACCTTTTCCGGTTATGGCAATATTACTTTCACCATAAGCATAAATCAAGGGGTGAGCATTATAGCAATCAATTCCTTCCCAACGAGTTAAAACAGCAGGAAAATAAAGGCTTTGATCTGTAGAGAATTTCAAAACAGCTCCCTCTTCGAGATGGAAATTCACATTGCTCTTTAAAGTAATAGGTCCGGTATAAAAAGTACCTTTAGGAACAATTACTGTGCCACCTCCTGACAGGCTGCACTGTAGAATAGCCTGATTAATGACTTCATGGCAAGGATTAGCCTCATCATCCGTTTTTGCTCCAAAATCAGTTATAAGAAATGTTCGTTTCGGGAAAGAGGTCCGTTTAATCTGTTTTTCGATACGGGCACTTTCTTTAAATGCTTTATCAAAATCAACAGTATTCGCAAATGTTACCTCTGCCACAAAAAGCAACATCAGTAGTAAATTAATAGTTCTTCTCATCATAATTCTTATCCTTTTATTAATATGTTATTTTTATTTTATTGCAATGTAACTCCCATCAGACCGATAACAACATCGTTTGAAAGTGTTTCCAACGTCAGATGACTTAACTCTTTGGAAGGATTCAGAGGCATGTCCAAAAGTATACCTGCTCCTCCCTCGATGGAACGTCCATAAACACCCTTTATGCCTAAGTCCTTTCCCAAGTCATTGCTAACCAAACCCGTTTTAAAATGAATGCGATAAGGACGGGGAGAAACAACGGTGAATGCCTGACCATCAACATAGAAATCTTGCTCAATAGGACACCAGTTATCCGGATTCACTAATTCCAATACATCAGAAGTTCCATCTGTATAGTATACACGAACAACACCATTAGCAATGCGACACTGCATGTGGTTGGTACTGCCTGCCATCATTAAATAGGCATGAGAAGCCCGACCGGAAAGCGGAATACTTAAACTGTCGGGATAATTATCCCACAACGAAGTAAAAGCAATATTGCTTCCTTGAGCCAATGTTCGGAACGGCACACCCAGTTTGGTAGTCAGCATTTCATCACGTACCAAGGCACGCAAACCTGCATCATCAATATCAGCAGTTAATTTGGGATGACACCACTCGCCAATGCCCTGAACAGGAAGTTGCAAAGTGGTATAAGGCGAACGGGGTGTCAGATACTCATTCCGGAAAATATCAGTCACATTCGCATTGAACAAAGAATCCATATTCATCACCCGGCACTCTGACGTATTTACCTGTGAGAAAGGAAGAATGACCGGTGATTTTTCCGATTTTGTAATCTGTACGTTTACAGGCTGCCACCATTCCATCTGTCCTTGTTTCATGCGAACAAAGAATGTATGATGCCCCAAATGATCATTAACCTTACTTCTTATAGACGTATCACTAACATTCGGTTGTATCAGCACTCCCTGCGGATCATATATTTCACCGAATACCGCCCCTAAAATGGATGGAATACGGATCTCCGCTAAAGCCTCCGCCTGTATTTCAGGCAGAACCGGATTCAGATTGTTTCCTTCCCACACAATTTCGACAATTGCTTTTTTGGCAGAAGAAGCAGGAATAACAACCACCGGATAACCGGAAGCAGCTTCCGCAAAGCTCCAGTCAACTTCTTTCCCATTTACTTTCACAGAATGAATTCTTTCTCTTCCGACATTCACTTGTAATGTCAATGCCAAAGGTGCCTTAAAACGTTGCTCTATCCGGTAAATATCTGTATCTTTCTCCCTGACAAAGTGATAGGTTATGTCAGGCAAAGAAATAGAAGCTTTTGACCATCCTGCGGGAAATCCCGGACGAATCACCATCTTCCCGTTCAATACATCGGGTAAAATGCCATACAATCCTTGTACCAGTAATCGGGAAGCTACCCCTATCGGATCTCCAAAGTCACGATAACACTCTCCACGGGCAGCATCATAAAAGCTGACTTGCCCCAAATTGCCGGGACTGTTACCTAAGTACATACCATCCAGAAATGAACTTTTCATCAATCGATATGCTTCCTCCGGACGTCCTGCCTGGAAATAGGCCAAAGCTGTATGCATTACCTCTGCGAAAGCCACATTATTGATACTCCAGGAATAAGGCAACCAATTGGTAGTGGCAATCGTTGCATACCCCTCTTCCAGTCCATCGGCATACACGGGGATATGTGGTATTTCCGTATCAACATACCGTGTAGCCTGATAAGCTTGAAAAGGATCGGCAACGTCGCTATCGAGTGCATGGTATATAGTCCATAATCCCGGACTTTCGTGAAGCCGGCGATGTCCCATAAAATCCTGATATTCCGCCCAACAACCTTTGCCCTGCATCCAAAGACGCTTATTCATCGCTTTCAATATTTGCTCGGCTTCGTTCTGATAAGGTGAAGGGTCTTCGCCTATCAAAGAAGCAAGAAAAGCTGCCATTTTATTGGCACGGTAGTTATAAGCCGACGAATGGGTGACTGCGCCACTGTTGTAGTAAAGCGCATCACTTGCCCAAATACAAGCGTATGCATCATATAAACCATCATTGTCCGGATCATAATTTAATTTTTCCCAAGCTAGATGGCGGGTAATCACAGGCCACATTTTGCGGACATACGCAGTATCTCCCGTCCAGTTGAAGTGCCATAACAATTCATCCATGTAACAAAGATTCATGTCATAGTGGTGCATCTGGTTGTTACGTTCAGGATTCCGGCAAATATACCCATTACTATATTGAGGAGTTCCCCAACGTTTTTCCGAACGCGCCAGATTCATTGTAGAATCCTGTGCCGGATGAGGTATTGTATTCGGGACATCAGTCACCTGACTAGCTGCATAAGCATCAAAATGAGTCCGTGCCCGGTCATGCCAACCTAAAGCATCACCAGTATATCCGGCCCTCCACCCACTTAACGGCATACGCCAGCCAATAGCACCGTGCAACCAAACCTGCCCGTCCCAAATTCCATCGGCAGCTGCGACCAATGCACCACCCAACGTGTTCAAATAAGGGTCCGGCGTTTCTATCTTCAAATGAGAAGCCAATGCCAAAGAAGCTGCCTCCGCTTGTTGATAGAGCTTACGGACATTATAACCTTCGGGAACCTCCCCACGTACCAAGTATACTTCTTTCTGCAAAGGAAGTTCACCAGTGACAAGGTCAGTCGCTTCGACAGGAAGTTCGAAGCAATCAGCCGGATCTACCCCCATATCTCCATTACGACTCAAACGTTTTCCGGTAGCTCCCCCATGTTGCCAACGAAGTATAGCTCCTTTAGGCATATTCGAAGGAGAAAAACGCCAAATAGCTCCATCCATATCGGCTAATGCCAATACAGAAATACGCAGTTCTCCTTTTCCCCAAGACGGGTCTGTCAAATAATAGGTACGTTTTCCAGCCGAATAACGGGATTCACAATGCCCGGTGCAGTCAAGCGCCAATTCTGTTCCGTCACGAAGAATGACTTTGAAACTTATATTTCCTCCGCGTCCGTTATTATAAAAAGCAAAAACCGGTCGGTCACTTGTTTCTACCCGAAAGGGACTGTGACTACCGTACAAAGCACGAGTATACCGATTCTTACCATTGACACAAACAAACTCATCACCATCGGGACGATATTGCAACGTCCTTTTTGTACCTCGCAGATGTTCATTCAAGGAGATGGATTCTTTAAAGTCACCGATCTGCTTTGCCTCTCTTTGAGCATTTAATGGCATCACCGACAACATCAAGAGGCAACAAACAGTCAGCTTTCCTTTTAAAATAAAATTCAGATGAAAATAACTCATATTTTTTTGTGTTTGATTATGGTAATGGCTTCAATCCTTCCCAACGGACATTCCAAGTTCCATCTTTCGGAAATCCCGGATTAGTCTCCGTACATCCGTCCCAACCGGCACACATCATCGCAATAGCAGTCAGCAAGCCGCCATTACCCGGTAAATAAATACGTAAACGACCGTCCTGATAATTATGACCATTCGGCAAGTATGTGTTTGTGCGTTTATCCATCAGTAAAGCTCCAACGGCCTTTTCCGGTTCACCCAAACGGGCAGCATTCATAGCCGTCATCGGATAATCCCATCCCCAGGTTTTACCCCAATTCCAGTTATCCCAAATCCAGTGCAATGTATTTTTCATATAATCTTCCCGGATAAGTTTATTCATCGGAAGAATACCGACTGCCCCTAATACTGCCATGTGGTCGGAAGTATAACGAATATCTTTATAAGTATCTATGGCTGTTTCAGCAGCCAGATAAAGTCCTTCATTATTAGATGCTAAAGGGGAAAGTTTGTCGATCATTTCATCCCATTCCAGACTACGTTGCTGTCCCATACGTTCACGCCATTGTTGAGCGGTCTGCATGGCAAAATGCCAGTAAGAAAGTTCAAAAGGAGGATTAATTGTTTCTGCAGCACGCAACGTTTCTTGTGCAGGAATGGCACCTTTCAATACGTAACGTCCTTCCAGTTCATCGTATGTAGCAAAAGAGTACATAAATTCTGCAGTCTCCTGTACCAAACGATTATATTTCTCCAACACTTCTTTAGTCGGATCAGCACGATAAAGTAATTCTGCCAAATAAATTAGATGAGGTTGTTGCCAAATCAGAAAACTTCCTACTTTGGAAGGGGCTTCCGTTCCTGAAGGATCGGTCATTTTCATCCAGCGAACACCATCAAACCCTTGTCTTTGGGCTATTTGACGCGCTATCGGTTCAACCTTTTCATACCAACCTAATGTACGGTCAAGTAAGTTGCTACGATTCCAAAGAGCAAATTGAGCTTCGTGCCACCAGATCATTTCAAGATGGAATTTGCCAAACCACGAATTATAGGTAAGCCCCGTCTCTTGCGGAGGAGTAGTACCTGCGCTCTGAATTGCAAGCAAATATTGGCTAAGTACCACACGTCGTTCCAGTTCTTTTGCCCGTGGGGCTGTACATGCCGAAAAGTCAACAGCTGCGCCTTCCTTCCAGAACGAGTTCCAATAGTTTTTTGCTTCTTCTTGAGTTTGTGCTACAGTAACAGGCTGCGTTGAAGGAGCTGTACTAGTAAAAGCACATGTAAAAGCTAAATGATCGTCCACCGGAGTCAGGACAAAATAATGTTTTGCTTTCTCATTGAAAGTAGCCTTCCCTTCCCAATACAAAGTTACGAAATACTCTGTGCTATCTAAAGTATGTTTCAAAACTGCGGAAGATTCATTTTGAGTAACAATAGTCGTTGTATGTTTATCAACGGCTTCCCAATTACATGCATCATCACAATGAGCGCCCGTAGGATACGGAAAGCGAAAACAAATCCCGGTATGCGCCTTAGAGGTAATATTTGCAGCAATCATATCATTAGAAGGATGGCAGACTGTCTCCACTTGATAATCTTCACCGTTTAATTTAAACCGACTTTCGATTTTTCCATCCCACAAGCAAAGTTTCTGATGAACGTCAGTTACCTGTTCAATATCCGTACCTTCTTCCACGTCAAAACCGACAATTCCTAAATGAAGACGATGCGGATTGACACGAAACCAATTAGCGGCATCCTGTTGTCTGCCTTCTTCTTTGAATTGAGTAGCGTAAAGTTCTTTCTTTCCCCTGCCAAAATCATATTCTTTCAGAGTTTCTTCCGAAGTAAGCCGGTCCGGATTGGCGAAGCTATGCCAGCCCCACTGGCTCTGCGTTCCCAATGGAACTCCTTTTTTATAATTGTCCGGAAACGTCTGTAATCCGGTTATGTCTACCGTATAAGCAAACTCTCCATTTCCTACAGAAAGTGAAGCCAATGAATCGAATGCCGTCACAACAGGACTGTTCCTTTCTACTAATGCCTCACGGTCAATTATCGGCTGATTTCCATCTCCGCAAGCTGTCCAAATAAAAAGTGCTGCAATAGATACTGCGAATGTTTTCATGATTCTTTATTATTGTTATTTACAAAAGTATTTATTTTTGAAACAAATGACGCGGATTCTCATTCAAAAACCCGCGTCACTCCACCCTAATAATCCAATCCAAAGGATGATTTGAGGATCTTTATTTTAAATTCCAATGAACGAAATAACCTGCTTTTCCACCAACTTCTGCATTAATCTTAGCACGAATGGCTTCCGGATCAGCATATTTCGGACAAACACGATCAGCTATGATACTTGGATCATTGTAACGACGTGCCATACGAATCATAGTAGGATAAATCTTTCCTTCTGTCGGAAATTCAAGCATCATTTCATCAAGAATCGCTTCATCATTGGCTCTAGCATCCCCACGTGTAAACTCACGATTACCCAAATTAAATGCCCCACGAATACCCAGGTCCGGATAACGACGAGTACCTAACGTACTAGCTCCGGTCCAGTCATCTGTAAAACCATCCCATGTCACTCCACCATTCGGAAAACTTCCGTTCACTCCCTGATTAATCAATGCCGATGCTTCCGTTACACGTCCCAAATTATTGAGAGCCTCCGCCAACATGAAATACAGCTCACTGCCACGATAAATATAAATATGCACATCATCTTGATAAGCATAGGTACGCGCTGTGCTATTTGACGGACGATACTTCTGGATAACATAATTACCACTTTTATCTTTCGCAAAATAATAAGTAGAACGCTTATCCGAAGTAGCACCTCCAAGCGGATTAAAATCCGGATCAGTATAACGATCCATTCCTACCTGTGACGGAGCCAACAGATACTCATTGGGTGATTCTGTCCCAAAATGTTTCAACAAACTATTAGTCTGGTTTCCTTGATAATTATAGATAATAGCAGAAACAGTCTCTTGTGGTTGAGGATTAGTATTATCCCAAATCTTACTATATGTACCTGTCAACTTCACATTATGCATATACTGTGTTGCATCATTCACCGTACTGGCAAACTTTGCATTCATTGTATTCAAAATAACATTCACTGTTTTCTGGTAGTCACCATGCCACAAACATAACTCTCCATATAATGCAAAGAATTCCGGTGTCATATAGTCCCAATAACGATATGTACTTTCTGCTGTTTCCGTATCAGGATCGAGCCATTCTTTCCATGACATTGTATTCGTGCCATCTATTCCATCAAACCCTTTAGTTAACAAATCAAGACAGCCTTCCACTATCTCATCCAAATTCTTCACAGGAAAGTCATTCAAATCTTTCATCTCACGAATCGGATCATTAAACCAGACAGCCTCTCCATAAATCTTACCTAATGTAAGATATATCCACGCTTTCACACGAAGTGTACAACTAACCAAAGCTTTATAATGATCCAGATTAATAGCTGCCGGATTTTCTGTTTTATAATCATACAACTTTGACAAGTAGTCATTGCATGCTATAATTACATCGTAATAAGCAGCCGGATCGGCATACGAATTTCCTGTCAAGTCTGTATCATAATTGTAGATACTATACAACTCACTGGGAGCGTTCTTTGTTGGTTCCAGCAATTCACCACGTGTATCTGTCAAATAGATCACTTTGTCTCCAATGGCTTGTACTTTGGTCATAATACCTATATACCCCGAATACATCTCACTTTCTTCGGTGATGTATCCGTCATGATCTAATACATTCTTCGTCTCGACATTGAAGAAATCGTTGCATGCACCCAAGAAGAATGTCATACTTAGTAACACATATTTCAATATATTCTTTTTCATCATCCTTAAAAGTTCAAATTAACACCAAATTTAATTGACTTAGGCTGCATCATTTTCGCATAGTCAAATCCTTGCATAGCATCACTATAAGAATAAGAGAATTCAGGATCCAACCCTAAATATTTTGTAGCTGTCAACAGATTCTCACCTGTTACATACAATGTACCGGAACGGAAGAAATTCAAGAATTTCTTGTCAAAACTATAACTAAATGTAACATTCTTCATACGCAAGAAAGAAGCATCTTCTATCCAACGGTCCGAAAAATCATTGTTACCCATCGGGTCGTTCCATTGAGCACGAGGAATATTAGTTTGTTGTCCTTCCAACGACCAGCGGTTTACAACTGCCGCACTTTGATTGCCAAAAGTAGAAAGTGATTCCAAACTACGTCTCACACCATTATAAGCCTGATTCCCCTTTGAATAAGAGAATTCTGCAGACAATGCAAAAGATTTATAACTGATTCGTGTAAAAAAGCCACCGAAATACTTCGGTGCGGCACTGCCTAAAGAGACACGATCTTTACTATCGATACGCCCATCACCGTTCTGATCTACAAAATGGATGTCTCCTGCCTGATAAGCCTGTCCTTTTTGATTGACCAGATTAGCAGCATCTGCTTCAGCCTGTGTAGAAAATACCCCAAGCGTCTGATAACCATAGAACTGATAAGGAGACTCTCCTACACGGGAAACCAACTGCGCACCATCACTATAGCTATTAATCAATTGTGATGTGTTTCCTAATGACTTCACCTCCGATTCATTGCGGGCAATATTACCACCTATAATCCATTCGAAATCACGTGTACGAACCAAAGAAGCTTGCACTGCCAGTTCTACACCTTTATTTTTTATTTCTCCACAATTTGCATAATAATTTAGAGAACCAAGTGCCGATGTATGAGGTACTGCAAAAATAACATCTTTGGACAGATTATTATAATAATCCAATGTCACTTCCAAACGGTTACGCAACAGACTCATATCCAATCCAAGATTAAATTGTATGTTCTTCTCCGGTTTCAAAGTGGTGTTTGATATATTGGCACGAACAATACCGGAAGTAGTCATATAAGGTAAACTTGTATAATAATATTTTCCAAGATTGGAAGAAAAACGGCTATTACCGGACAAGCCATATTCCGCACGCAAATTTAAGCGATTTACTAATGTAGAGTTAGTCAATGGTAACCAACCTTTTCCGAGCAAAGTCACACCACCGGAAGGATATATATAAAAGTGATTTCCATAAGTACCGGCAGAGGACGCACCATCAGCCGCCACATTCAAAGAAGCTGCTACCATATCACGATAGGTATAATCAGCATGAGCATAAAAATTCGCCCAGTTCCATTTTTCCTGATAACCGTAAAAGTAGCGTCCGATTGTTTTTGTATCTCCCAATGTTTGATAAAAATCATTCGGAGTATTACGGCCTGCACCACCTTCATACTTATTTTGAGTTATCAACATTTGAGCACCTGCAAGAATATTCAAATGGTGGATACCTTGAAAAAGTCTCTGATAACGTACATTACCATTTGCGAAAATGTTCAAAGTTTCACCTACACCTTCCTTCACGGTATTTTCTGCATTACCATACTGATCGACAATCGGCAAAATACTTTTATCTGATAGTCCGGGAATAAATAGGTGTTCTTTATTATAATTATAAAACATTCCGAATGTACCATTGAACGATAATCCATTGAAAGGTTTGTAAACCAATCCAAGTCTGAAATTTACATCATACTGTCGGTTACGACCATCAAGTGTATTGACGATAGCTAAAGGATTACTGACTGCAAAATCCATATTCGTTGAATTACCATAGTAATAAGTAGAGTAAGTATCCAAAATATTACCATCAATATCTTTCTTATAAGGACTTAACAATGGAGCACGCGAATAAGCTGCTAAGATCGGATTGCTAACATTATCCATTCCCTGTTGCTGATAATTGCCTGTCAGATAAGCTAAACCGACCGTTGCTGTCATCTCCACCCATTTACTAATCAAAACATTTGTATTCAATTGTGTATGGTAACGCTGGCTTTTAGTGTAATCCATCAGTCCATTTTCCATCGCATATCCTAATGAAAGGTCATATTTGGCAATAGCATCACCACCTTCTACACGAAACAGGTTGTCTGTTACAAAACCATTTTTATAAATTTCATCTTGCCAATCTGTGGTATTGTTATACAAGTAATTGTATTTACTATTGGGATCACTCAAAAAAGGAAATTCCGAGAAAAATCCTTCCATATTACCGAAATAAGTCATACCAATATCCGAAAGGTAAGATTTGTAATCATTACCTGTAAGTAATGGCATACGTTTATTATTCCAATTCACCCCATACTGTCCATAAAAGCTGACTCGCGTATCCAAATTATCGGAAGTTGCACCATCCGTTTCAATTAGAATAACACCGTTCGACCCCATCGAACCATACATAGAAGCCTCCGCTCCTTTCAGTACAGTGATATTTTGAATATCTTGAATATTATATGCCTGAAATATATCTCTCGAAAATCCATTTATCAATTGTGATTCACGAGAATCAGGTAAATAGGGTACACCGTTAATTACCACAAGCGGAGCGTTTGAACCTACAAAAGAACGAATACCACGCAGGTTCATATAACTTCCCTCACCTGGCATACCACCTGCACGGGTTGTCTTCAAGCCTGCTACCTGTCCTGCCAAAGCCCTATCTATCTTCATACTTCCCTGCGTGAAATCTTTTTTATTGATATTCACCGCAGAAGTCAGTTCCGGACGGGAACTTTCGATTCTCATAGGTAATATAGCCGATTCATTATATTTATATGTGCTCTCCGGCATCATCAGAATAACCACTTGTGAATTATCATCTACCAAGCGAGTTTCCGGATAATAACCAGCTGCCCACACTGAAATTTGAGTCGTATTCTCTTTCAACTCCATTTTGAAAGTTCCGTCAACTCCAGTTTTCGCATCTTTACTTCCTACAGCCGAAATGATAGCCCCTTCAATCGGTTTATTCAGCGGTGAAAGTATTTTACCGCTAATTTTACGTCCTTGCGCATATACACTGGCTACCGACAGTAATAACAGCAAAGTTGTAAATATGATTTTTATTGTCTTCATATTGATTCCTTATCAAAATTAATAACAGTTCTTTGTTGGTTTCAGGCACCAGTGGTGGAAGCAACATTTGCTTGCGTTTATTCCATGGAATTTAATAACCACATTTACCGGTTGAGTGCCTCCAATAGTGACTACACCAACTTTTGCTCCATCACGATCGTACTTTGTTTTATTTTTATCTGTCGCTTTAGAAGTGTCATACCCTTCAGGATATCCCTGTCCGCCACGATCATAGTGCCAATCAGTCTTCGTCAGTTGAGAGGCTGTAACTGTTCCTACATACTCTCCATTAAAAGAAACTTCCACGTCATGTCCCATTTTTTGCTCAAATCCCAAACACAAATCATATTCACCAGGAGGTATCTTATACGGAGCAGCGACTTTAGTTACTTCATCATAACTAAAACCTGTAAAATCCAATGTGTACTCTTTAGTAGCAGAATCTGTTAATTTAAAACGTACGACGCGATTGATTATAGTTGGGAAAACACCAGGCCAACCTGACCATGCTGTCACTTTCGTATCCATTTTATCAAAAGTTAGATTTTCGCTATCAAAATAAAGCGTTTTTTCTTCTTCTGACAGATACTCATACCATCTCATAAAATCTTTGACACGATAAATCAATACATTAGTAGGAATCTTCAGTTCTTTCACATAATATGCAACACCATTACTAAGAGATACAGGATTCTCCAAATCCACCTCTTGTACTGTAGTTCGCCACTGTTTACTAAAAATAGAATTCAAGTCTATATTATCTTCAAAATCCGATTTAGTAAGTTTTTTATTAAAGAACATTGATTGAAAAGTCCAGTTTTTCAGAATAGAGTCCTCCCGTTGCATTCCCCATTCCTGTATTTTGTTACGGGCTGTAGCCAACGCACGATTGACAACTTCATTAGAAGGAATCAATACAGTCGCTGATAATGACTCTGACATCATATTAAAACCTTCAGCCTCAAAATAAGGATTAGTAACCGTGAAAATAGAATCATAGACGTTACTTCCGGTTTCATCGACACCTATAATTTTACTGGCCTCTTTATCAAATGTCAACTGATTACGCTCCATAATCATCTCCCTAAAAATAGAATAATCATCTCCTAACCCTTCAATCAACTCATATAATGATTTAGGAGTTTCCACATAATCCTCCATTTCATAAACATAGCCATTGTTCACCTTCGTTATCTTTTTCACAGCTATACCGTTGAACGAGATAGAAGTATCATTATCTTCATTTTCTACCTTCGACACATTAATATATTTTCCATTCCACATCAACACACGTTGTCCATCCGACAGATTAGACGGAGAAAGAGAAATATCCGAAATGTGTGATTTAGCCAAAAAAGTTCTATCATCTGTAGCAACTGCACGAGATAATGCATTCTCGTCACTAACCACTAAAATAGTGAACAACAAATTCTTCTCAACCATTTCATCCAGTACTCCTGTTTCACTGAACAATTGGTACATGGAACTCAATTCCGGTTGCGACTGTAAATAATCAACAGCCGACTTGTTGACTACTGCAATATTTACATTATTCACTACCTGTTCTTCCTGGGAATAATGAGAATCCCAGTCATCATTACATGCATATATACCACTTATCAGCAATATAGATGACAATATATATTTTATAGTTTTCATAAGTATGTGTTTATTCATCTTCAATTATCGGTTCAAAAGTCATATAATCTAATTGGATACGGAACTTGTTATGAGAAGAAGCAGCCGGATCGGCAACCAACATCTTCATAGAATGAACCTTCGTCTTTGAGAATTCAATCTCATCATAAATAACTACATCATAACGTCCTAATTCATTGGCTGTAATACTCGCATAAATAGGAACTTCGACATCTGTATCGGTGTCATCATCAAATGTAAACTTAATTTTACCTCCATTACTTCCACTAGTCATTGTACGCATAAAATCCATTGATTTTGCATAAGTAACTTTCAACGTCACTTTATATTTGCCAGCTATCAGAATTGGTGTTTTCATGGTAACGGAACCATTATATCCCAAATTCAAATAGATATGATCTGTATTTTTACAATTGATCCAGTCCGAGCCTTTTGTCTTCGGAGTTGCATAGCCCACGCGATAATATCCGCCGTTTTGACCATCTAGAGATGTAAGAGTGCTCCTGGCATCTACGGTGTAACAAGAGAGCGAAGAGACATCCGACTGGCGCTCTTTTTCATCTGCCGTCTGATACTTTTGGTCCGGATCACCATAACCACCATTCACCCAAGAAGCTACCTCCTCATAATCAGCAAAGTCCCATTCTACGCGCACCGGAATCTCGGATTCCCACAAAGGCAACCAGCTATCTATTTCATGTAAAATACCATTTTTAGCCTGTACATCGGAACCGTCTTCAACAAACATCGCTTTCACCGATTGACCATCAATTTCTCCTTTATAATTAAAATACAACTTATTGCCACTCTGCATAGATGCTTCCAATACTGCATCTGCTTTGGTAGTCCACAATCGTGTAGTTGCACCTCCACTAAAATTGTTGAAATCAAAAACAGAGTAACTTCCACCAATCACATGATATGCCACATAGCGAAATAATTCGTTTGCTTTATCTTTATAGTCTGTTCCTATTGCACCTACTTTAGCAGCCAGATCAGCAACAGAAGTAACTCCTTCAGAACGATAGGTATCATCTGATACAGCCAGCAACGTATAATTCCGTTTTTGCTGAATAACCGTATTATCTTCCTGCCTTATTTCATCGTAAATAGTACTCAAACTGTCTTTCCAACTTGTTTGTTCCAAAGCATCAACAAAAATGGAGTATTTATTACTACTTTCACTGATACGTTCATATAGGCTTTCCACCAAAGGAGACATCACATCATTCAATACATACACATATCCATTAGACACTTGGATAGCCAGTTCCTTTACATGCGCTTCTTTATTCACATAAATTGAATTAAATCCTCCAGCCTCCGAACTTTCATCAAAAGAGACGGAAAGATAATCATCCGAAAGAGTTTTAGCTTCCAGTTTACCTCCTTGAACAAAAGTATTCAGATTGATAGAATCATTCACGATATGATATTCAGCAAGACTACGGGCATAGTCTTTTCCCAATTCCTGAATAGAAGATACATTCTTTTTAGTATAGAAACTGCGCACAGCTTCATTTGTAGGAACCAATACCGTAAAATAAGACGAAGCCTGATTTACGGCATTAAACAAATCTGCATACTTCAATACAGTGATCCACTCGGAAAATTCATCAGAACGAGTTTCCAGATAAGACGATACCGGATTCATATCATAAACCTGATAGGTAGAGTCTTCATAGGGATCGTTGCATGCACTGAATAATGCAACCAATAATAATAAATATATATTTCCTAAAGTCTTCATAAATGGCTGTTTATTAATTATTACCTGTTATTCCATAATATGGATTCTGTACCAATAAGTTGTTATTTTCAATTTCATCCGCGTGAATTGGTAAATACCATGCATATTCATTCTGAAGAACTGAACGTATCCAACTAGCATTCGCTGTTGTATTGTATTGCTGAACCAAAGCAATAAAAGCTGATTTATGAGCATAGTTCTTACTTTTGGCATAACGTATCATGTCATACCAACGCTTACCTTCAGCCGCCAATTCAATATTACGTTCCGGCAATAAATAGTTTTCCATCATTGAGCTTTCATCCTCCTCATCTAAAGCTATAGTTTTTTCAGGCAAGTTAGCACGAGTACGGATCTGATTTATAATATCAACAGCCTCCTGCCAATTTTCCTTTCCTTTCCAAATTAATGCTTCCGCCTTCATCAACATGACATCTGCCATTCTGTAAATAATCCAGTTAGCATCATCTTTCAAACGTATTGCATCCGGATTCGTTGGGTCGGTATCGCCCATCTCATATTTCCATATACAATGAACGATGTTCTCTCCATCAGTATAAGCTATAAAAGCACCAAATTGGCTACGGATTGCATCTTTTCCTGCCATAACCTCTTCAAAATCATTGACCAAATCCTCACCCATTTTAGTAGAATATCGATAATTGGGATTTGTACCAGTCGTATACATAGCACTTGGCCCTCCCGTCTGGCTATAGGTGTTGCCATCCCAGTTCACTTCAAAAATGGATTCATTACTATTCCCCGGATTAAAAATTGTATACCAGTTCTCCGGAATTGTAATAAATGCCGGACGACGTGATGCAGTAGCGTTGATTAATAGGTCTGCATACTTAATACAAGTATCATAATCTTCGGTCCACAAGGAAACTTCCGACATTAATGCATACAAAGCCCATTTAGTAGCCCGTCCTTTGGAAGCATTCCAATTATCATTATCATAAAATTCCTTCGCACCTCCAGAGTCAAGAGCTGTTTGCACATCCGCCTTAATTTGCTTCAAGATTTCTTCTTCTGAAGATTTGGCAATAGAAAACGGAGTAGAGTCATCCTCATAAGGAGTTGTTACCAAAGGCACTTCTTTAAAATTGCGTACCAAGTAAAAATACATTAATGCTCGCATGAAATAAGCTTCGGAAAGATGTGCATTCATTGCGCCTTCTGTATAGGTATCATCTATTTCACGTACTCCCGGAGCATGAGCGATGACCACATTGGCCATGTTGATCACTTGATACATGTTCTCCCATTTACAAATAGCTTCTGTTCCATCCAACTGGAAATTCTGCAACTTCATCCCATCCTTATCACCTGTCAAGGTACAAATAGATGCTCCTCGCAGTTCTCCCCATTTCAGCAATGATTGGCAGGAGGAACGCATATAATAATAACCGGAAGCAATGACTGCTTCTACATCTTCTTTCGATTTCCAGTAAGCGTCAGTCACTTGTTCATTTTTGGGAAGCAAGTCCAACCAATCGCTGCAACTACTGTTCAGCAGCAGGCTACCTGCCATTATCCCTATATAAATCAGTTTCTTCATGTCTGTAAATGTATTAGAAATTCAAATTTAAACCACAAGAAAAACGGCGAGAGCAAGGTGTATTTGCACTATCTTTCGACAGTTTAGAAGCCGAAGTAGGAAGAGACACTTCCGGATCCTGTCCTGTGTAACCAGTCCAAGTTAACAAGTCATAACCAGTAACAAAGAAATTAAGCGTATTGATACCTAAATAATTGCACACCTTTTTAGGCAAGGAATAGCTCAACGACAAAGTCTTTAAACGAACATAAGAAGCATCTTCTACAAAACGGTCTGACCCTAAATAGTTATATCCCTCATTATATAAAGCACGTGGAATATCCGTATTATCTCCTTCATTTCTCCAACGCCGCAAAACCGCTTTACTTTGGTTATTGGCATTATACATAGATTCATTATCCATACGAGTCGCATTAATAATTTTCTGTCCAAAACGACCATAGAATAATGCATTCAAACTTAGACGCTTATATTTAACGGTAAAGCCAAAACCACCAGTAAGAATCGGATTACAGTTGCCCAGATAAACAATATCGTATTCATTTATCACACCATCATGATTAATATCTTCATAAATAGCATCACCCGGACATACCTGCTTAGCACCATTCTTCATAACAATTGGTTTACCGTTCACATCATTCATAACATTTCCCTCTTTATCTCGTGCATAAGTAGTCTCCTGATTCTGATAGACTCCTTTGTAACGATAACCATAGAAAGAACCAAACGGGCGTCCCTCTTCAATGCGAATAGCATACTCACCATTTTTAAAGGTATAAGGCTCCGGATTCATTGTTTCAGGCAGTTCGGTAATTTCGTTCGTGTTACGGCTCAAGTTAACATAAGCACTAACACGCCAATCTTTCTTTTCATACAATACACCATCGATACGGGCCTCCCATCCTTTATTCTCCATTCTTCCAGAATTGTACCATTTATTCTTAGAGAATCCTGTAGTAGTCGGCATTTTCGGTTCTTTCTGCAGCAGATCTTTAATATATTTATTATACCACTCAAAAGTCAGCCTTAACTTGCCATGGAAAAAGCTAAAATCACCACCCAAATTATATTCTGTTGAAGTTTCCCATTTCAAATTGTTCAACTGCATTCTGCTAGGATAAATAGCAGACATATCCATATATTCTCCTCGTGAACTATAAGCTCCATAATAAGCGGCCGTCCCTTTGGGAGCATTACCACTTTGTCCGATGCTGAAACGAAGTTTGATTTCATCCAGCCAGTCTTCTGTATTTTTCATGAACGGTTCATTTTGCATATTCCAAGAAATTCCCACAGTAGGAAAAATACCCAAACGTTCTGACTTACCCATTGCAGAATTAGCATCCATCGTTGCAGAAGTATGGAATACATAACGATCCAACAAAGTATAGTTAATCAAACCGGTTCCGGAAATACTACGTGCTTCCGACTCCCCTGAACCCAGACTATAAACAGAACTACCTGTAATCGGATCTGCAAGACCAGACGAAGCATTACCATAAGAAGTACTTGTAGCACTAGAACTGGTAGCCTGCGTAGTACGGAATACAGCAGTTGCAATCAAATTATGTTTATCCTTCCAGTTTTTATTGAATATCAATTTATTTTCCGTTTGCAACGTTAGACTCTCTGAAGAAGCAGCAGTACTTTGGTTGGCATATTCACTTGTCCAAGCCACTCCCGTAGCAACTTGAGGAAGGAATTTGTCTGTTGTAGTAGTTGACATCTTAAGAGAAGCATAAGCCGAATACGTCAGATACGGAAGTATTTTATAATCAATACGGAAATTAGCACGGCTATCACGTGACATAGTATTTTTATAACTCTCGTTTGCCATAGCTACCGGATTAAAATGAGAGGCACTATTGTTACTTGCCTTAAATTCACCTTCCCAATCCTTTGTCTGATAAGAAAAATACTGTGAAGAACGGTTTCCATTATCATCCATATAATAAGGAGATTTATTTGGCATCTTTTTAAACGCTTCCGAACGTACGTTGCTATCTTTTGGTGCCCAGTTATCATCCTTATCTGACTGTGTAAAGTAGAAATCTGCTCCAAACCTCAACTTATCCGAGAAATTATAGTCTACACGCAAAGATGAGTTGAAACGTTTCAGCCCTGTACCGATAGTTGTACCTCCTTCACTTAAATATCCCAGTGACAGACGATAAGTGGCCTTTTCACCACCACCGCTCATAGAAAATGTATTGTCTGTAGTAAATGCATTCTGACGTACCTCGTCCAACCAGTTTGTATCTACATTATATTCATTGAAATAGTTCCAATTGGGCGAGTAGTTAATTTCAGGTGTATCATACAAATACTTTAAATAAGTATCTGCATTCAAACCTGTATAATTAGCACTATTCCACAAAGCCTCCTGTACCATAGCAATGTACTCCGATCCATTTAACATTGGAATACTATTCGGTTCAAATTTTGCTGTGAACTTAGAAGAAAAATTAAATGTAGTCTTGCCAGTCTTACCTTTTTTAGTCGTAATTGACAACACACCGTTAGCACCTTTCGTTCCCCAAATAGCCGTAGCAGCCGCATCTTTCAAAACTTCTACCGATTCTATATCAGTAGGAGCAATATTCAATAAAGCACCTAAATCTTCTTCATTGGCAGTAGAAAAATCAAAGTCGTCATCTAACTCTTGTGTATAGGGAACCCCGTCAATCACAATTAATGGTTCGACAGAGCCATTCAGTGTACTGGTACCACGAATACGGATAGAACTCCGCGCTCCCGGATCAGCACTCAATGCAATATCTACACCACTCAACTGCCCCTGTAAAGCTTCTTCTACCGTAGCTATCGGAGCAGTAGCAATCAAATCTTCCATCATCACTTTCTGGGTCGCAGATACATTCTCTTTATGTCCGATACCCATATTATTACGTTCGATACGTTTAGCAGTGATAGCAACCTCATCCAATGTTTCCACATTGGATTCCAGTTTTACATTTAATACCTTCTGACCAGTATATTTGATTCGTTTCGTTTTCATACCAATGTATGAATATACCAATGTCAGATTGTTTTCTTGTGCAGGAATTTGTAAACGGTAGTCACCATCCAAATTGGTCACCGCACCTCCTACAGAACGGTTTTGAGCGTTCACAATATTCACATTCGCACCTACTATCGGTTCGATCTGATTTCCCAGCATTTCGGTCACCTTACCGGACACGACTTGTACCTGTGCGGCTACTTCCCCTGTCCCCAGAACAAGTATCGCTATCAGCATATATTTTACTAATTTCATATTCATATTAAATTCGGTTATATCAAAGGACTGTATCAATCAACTGAAAACATCCGTCGTCAAACGCAAACGGGAAGAAATTATAATCAGATATCACGTTTGCCACTTTTCCATCTACCATTATGCTTAATGAACTTCCGGAATCTGTATACGTCAAAGACTTTCCACTAGCAGTAACATATGTAGAACTCTTCATAGCCGATCCCGGATAAGGATAAGAAATAAGTGCATTTTCCCTATCACGTATAAAATATGAAAGCAGGTATTGACGAAGTTTCGAACTACTAGTTACCGCTCCGGTCGCATCCATGCCCGGAATTTGCCCTGCAGCTATTGCTGTACTAATGGCTTCATTTGTCGGAATAAAACCTATAACATGAGAAGCTCCTGCTAGTCCGAATATATAGTTGCTAGACATTACCATATCAGCTTTCTGCAACAGCTGTGCAAACTGATAGTAAACATAACGATTATCATTACAAACGCTTAATTTATGTTGTAACCCATCACCTTCTTGCGCTTGAAACAAGGCTGTTCCACTATACATATAAGTTCTTCCATTATTCCAGTTGTCATTGCCGTTCTTTACTTCTGTAAATTCAGAGAAAGGTTCCACATTATTATCCGGTTCCAAAATTTGATTATAAGCTGCACTACTTGTTATCTTCCCGTCCTTCACATACCAATAATTAAAACCGGTTTGTGTAGCTAGAACCTGTGTCCCATTTGTTTTCAGTCCATCTACACCTGTAGCCGTATGTATGTTTACAATAGTTCTCATTACAGAAGAAGAAACATCTACCAATCCATCCTCGGTTTCTTGTTGTAACTTACTTCCATCCGCATAAGTTCTCAAGTAAATATCTTCTGACTCTATTTGTTCATTAGTAGGCACTAACAAGACATACTTCGTATCTTGTGAAGAATAGGCAGTTATCAGTCCAGTCCCATCCAACATGTAAAGATAATAATTACAATCTTTGTTACGGAAAGCCGGTCCGACTACAGAAGCAAACAAAATAGGTGTATCCATTGTATTTAATCCATAAAAGACACCATTGACACACATTGATTTATCAGTCACCTTAGAAGGATCGAAGTTAAAGACCATGTCATACATATTCTTAACTTTTCCACTCGTAATTTCATCAGGGAATGCAATTCCATCTTTATAAATAAATTGATTCAACATATATTTCATTGCTAAATCATCTACATCATCCAAAGATTCATATCCACCCTTTTCCCAATAATTATCAAAGAAATTATTCATAGCCACATCTGACGGTGCAAATACACTATATGCTTTTGAAGCATTATTGGCTACATCCGAATATTTCGTTGAATACCATTCTACTGCTATAGCAGGCAAAGAAGTACCATGTGTATGAATAAAAAGTGAATCGGCCCCCAAGGCTGCTCCAAAATCTTTAGATAAGGTAGCGTCATACGTATAAGTGGTATTTTCATTATATAAGTTGAAAAAAATCGAATAATTTTCATTTGATTCCAACTGGGTATAAATGGTTTCCAAAGGTTCAATTACCTGATCAACAATATATACATAACCATTATCTGCCAAAATTTCATATTCACTAACAGCAGCATTGGAAACATTGAATCCCTCTGTCCCTTTCCATGTGGAATTAGGATAAAAATAGGTATAATTAGATGCTGCATCCAATTTTTTTGTATCCCAAAAACGGTAAGAGAAAACCGGAATAAAACGGTCCAAATGATATACCATACGTCGTTTACCCGTAGAAGCCTCTACTTCCATAGTAGGTACATTACTACTGCGTGTACGAAACTTATAATACAGACCCGCATTTTTATTCATTTCCTCATCAGTTATTAAATCACCTTCCGGACGAAAATTCACCAACTTATTTTTATTGTAAGAATAATAAAGCAGATGAAAACCAATCACTTTTTTCAATTCATCCAAATTTATTTCACTGATGTCGGAATAGCCGTGCTTCTCCAAATAGACCGAAAAAGCCGTATCATCCGGAGCCATCACAGTCAGGATACTTTTTCCCTCCATAATAGGCTTAAAACCTGCCAACTCTACTGCCTGCAAAAATAGCGAGTAGTTCCCTCTATCTTCCAGGACTTCCCAAGCACTACCTTTCAACCATTCAGGTTCTTCATAATGTTCATCTATCTTATCTGTACATGAGGAGATAAAGAAAGGCATGAACAGTATACAAAGTAGTACTGTTGTAAATGTCATGTTTTTCATATTACATAAATTGATTATTGTTTATTCTTATTAAGTTCATACTCATATTCATCAGGATATTCCAACGAAAGGGCATAATTTTCTATATTCAAATAGCCATTTTTAGCCTCTTTTACCGCATCTGTCGGATCATATTTGTCCAGTCCCCATGCATCTTCGAAAGCATCTGGCATCCCATCATTATCTGAATCCAGAGGTTTCTGTGCAGCATTTATTGTACCAGGACCCCCCAACGGAAATTGTTCTGTTTTACGTTCATCTTGAATAATCGTTCCTTTTCCTCCCAACGAAGTAAGTTCATCTATCAAGTATTTATCTACTTCATCACGTACCGGAAGATAAGCACCCACTTTTTCAACTACCCATTCATAAGCTTCCTGTGCACTTTTCTGACTGCGTATAATTGGATGTAGATCTGAACGAGCTTCAAGAAAAGCAGGAGAACCACTACAGTATTGTGACCAATTTGTCTCCGTTATCTCTACTCCATCCAATGCCCCGTCCTTATTATTATCATAATAATTACCTTTGCAATAAGTATTAAAATTACCATTACCACCTGTAAATGGTCTTGCGGGATTCATTGGAACATATTCTGTCTTAATTGATCCATCAGGTTGTGCCACATTCTGCCAATTATAACAAGGACCAACTATAAAATAGTTGTTTTCAATGGTTGTTTCTGATTTACCTTGAGAATCACCACTCATATTATAAGCAGCTCCGCTTCCCCAGTTGTACACCACGTTGTTAACAAACTGGTTTAGTCCTTTGACTTTCGGATTTCGAGTTTTATTGTCAATATATAAATTACGGAAAATCGTACACCCATTCGATATATCAGTTTGCATCAGACCACCACATGAGTGATTCTGCAAACCCTGCCCGATTATAGAATTTTGTATTGTTATATTCTTTGGACTAGTACCTTTACCATCTGGATTTATAGAGAAATTTTCGTCTTTTCCCCAAGTTATTGAGCAATGATCAAATATCATATTTGCTCCATTAGCAATTCCACAAGCATCTTGATCTCCTGAATAAGCTGCTCCCATACGCATACGTAAATAACGAACAACTAGATTTTGAGCACCAGAAGCAGAAACGCGACCACCATAAAGGACGACTCCATCACCTGGTGCGGTATGCCCTAAAATAGTCTGATTACTTTTCAAAACAATAGGATCCTTACTCAACCTGATAACACCAGATACATCAAAAACAATAATACGCCAGGGTTTACTTACTGCATCACGAAAAGATCCAGGACCCGCATCATTCAAATTAGTCACATGATAAATTTCTCGTCCCTCACCCGCACGAGCACCTGTTGCATTTTTCCCATATCCTTCCGCCCCAGGAAAAGCAAGTACTCCATCATCAAAAACCGGGAAATTAAGTCCCTGATCCGAACCTCCCCCTTGATCACCAAAATCCCCATTTTGCGCTTGATCTGTTGGCAAATTGGGACTCAAATCACTTCTAGCATCCTTATCAACACATGCAAACAAAGCAGTGATTGAAAGACAGGAAACTGCCAATATTCCTACTTTTGCTTTTAATAATGTAATGTTTTTCATATATAATTAAATTAAATAATTAGACCATTTGTAGATATATTTAAATACGTATAAAATCTCGTTATTTCACAATTTTTATTTTCATATTACTTATTCAACTCAATACATCCCATAATGAAAGGTCCTGTTGCTTTAGCATCATTATCTCTCATTTTCTCTCCTATATAATACTCGAAACTGCCGTCACGGTAAGGCTTACCACCTAATCCACCCACTTGGCAACACTTTGTCAATGTCAATGTTCCGTCCGAATTTGAGATTAGTAGTTTATCACACAGACCTTTAAAGGCTTTTTCTGCAATAGCACGATACTGACTATCAATATATCCTTTATTCACAGCTTTCATATAGGCATACATACATTGTGTCGTAACAGAAGCTTCCGGGAAATTACCGGTACGTGAAGGTTGATCAATCACCTGATACCATAAGCCATTTTTATCTTGGTATTTTGAAAGAGTCTCCGCTAATTCCTTCGTCCATTTAATCATATCAGCATAGCCTGAATGCTCTTGGGGAATATATTCCAAAGCATCTACCAAAGCCATAAACCACCAACCAATACTACGTCCCCAGAAATTAGGAGAATGGCCTGTTTCCGGATCAGCCCAGCGCTGACTCCGGTCCTCATTCCATGCATGATAATAAAGTCCCGTCTTGGTATCGTATGTATGCTGATGGCAGAGAGTGAACTGTTTAACAGCCTCATCAATCCATTCCGGACGATTAAATTCAGCTCCATATCTAGCCATAAAAGGAGAAGCCATATACAATCCATCCAACCACATCTGATTAGGGTATATTTTCTTATGCCAGAAACCTCCATCTGTTGTACGAGGTTGCTTTTTTAGCTGATCTATCAAATTCTCGATAGCCAATTTATATTTCTCCTTTTTGGTTTCATTGTACAAATCAAACAGAACTTTTCCGGAATTGATATAATCCAAATTATAGGTTTCTTTCTTATATAAATGAATCTCTCCTTTGTCGTCTACCAAAGAATCAGCCCATGCCTCTACATAATCAAAGTACCTACGGTCTCCTGTTTTCTTCCAAACTTGTAACATCGCACAACAACCTACTCCTTGCGCATAACCAAAATACAGGCGTTTTCCATGATCCAGTTGCCAAGCTTCCGGGAAACGACGAATTTCCGAATCGGCAAACAGACGATAATAAGTGTCGGGAGCAAAAGTATCTGTACGGAAAGGAACTGTCGGAAGTCCGGCTTTATTAAACAAATTCACTCTAAAGAAAGTCCCATAACCGTAGCGTACAGCCACAGGCGCAGAAACATAAGTTGAAGAAAGCGTTATCGAACTTCCATCAATTACGGCTTCAGCCGGATAAAACCGCGCATCATTGCCGGCAATAAAAAATCCTTTTACCGGTTCATTGCCGGGTGTCTGCAGACCACCTTCCGCAAATTCAAAATCTAATGTAACTTCTCCCCCATTCACTTTCATTGATTTGTAGAGAGGTCCTGAATAAACAATCTTTTTACCATATTGCTTTGCTAATGCCCAAGCTGCCAGCCGTTCGCCCGGTGCAACTTTATTTCGTGGATGTATGTCGGTAGAATCGGCTGCATCCGTCACTACTGCCATACCAATGTTTTCAAGTCCACTTAACCATGTTTTTAATTGTGCTTCACGAATACCTGCCGGTTGCTTGTAATGTGGTGCAATCTGTACAAAATAGAAAGGCATATCCGGTTGGTTCCATTCTTTCCGCCAACTATTAATCAGGTTAGTAAATACTTCCTGATATTTCTCATAGCGAACAGAGTTGGATTCTCCCTGATACCAGATATTTCCTTTGACTGTATACCCTAGTATAGGAGCAATCATACCATTCCACAAAGTAGCCGGAACCTTACACTTATCTTTTTCCCTACTAACCTTTTCTTTTGAATACTGTTTTAAGACATCAGCATACAACGGATTGTTTTCCATCACTTTCATACTTGTCCAGGATTCAGCATGTGTTCCTCCCCAAGTAGACTGAATTAATCCAACCGGTGTACTCAAATCTTTATACAATTTACGTCCAAAGACAAATCCTACAGCAGAAAAGTCTTTCAGATTCTCCGGATTACAAACCACCCACTTTCCAACGCAATCTTCTTTTTCACCATCAGGTGCCAGTTGATGCTCTACATGAAACAGGCGGATTTCCGGGAAATCAGCATCTTTCATTTCTTCCGCTTCATTCAACATTCCTGTTTTCCATTTCACTTGCGGATTACGGGCTACGGGAAATTCCATATTTGACTGTCCCGTACAAAGCCAGACTTCACCTATTAATATATTATTGATCCGGATCTTATTATCACCTTTCAACATTACAAATTGTCCGGAAGTAGCAGCCGGTGTTTGTATCATCAATTCCCAATGACCGTTTTCTAAAGCAGTCACCTTGTATTTCTTATGATCCCATGAAGTCTTTACCAAAATCTTTTCTCCGGGACGTGCTTTTCCCCAAAAACGTACTTCCGCATTTTGCTGAAGTACCATATTATCTGATAATATAGAGGGAAGTTGTATATCTGCATGAATACCTATTGGAAAGAAACAGACCAATAACCACAGACAAAAAATAATTCTACAGAATTTCATTGTATTTTATAGTTTTAGATTCAATATTTTACTGAATAAGCACATGTCAAAGATACCGCATTACATGGTAGAGTTAAAGAAAAGGAATATGGAGAATTCGACTTTCTTATGTAAATTCATATGTGTACAGCCCATCACACGCCTATTTTGTACGATTTTACAGGCTATGTACGATTTTCCAGTCTTTCTACCATTCTTTTTTAATTCACTTTATTTATCTCAACCTTTCTCATAACCAATGCATCAATAATATTTTCATCTATCTTCACATCTTTTTTAGCCGTAATAGTCAAATTGTCAAAACAGAAATTGGATAATTTATATTGTTTTGATTTCTCTACAGCAAAAAAGGAATCACAATCCAGATGAATATTACGCATTGTAATATAGCTGGAATACGAGACTGGCATATCCTTGCGATCTTTCAAATCATAAAACTGTGTCCAAGGAGCAATAAAGATACAATTGCGGACATTTCCTTTTATGTCTTCAACGAGGATGTACTTATATTGTTGGGGAGTATCCGGACGCATTTTCAACCACAACAGGCGTTTAGCCTGATCCAGATTGCAGCGTCGAAGAATTATATTATGATTATATATCGATTCGCTACCGCAAGTCAGCACTCCGTGACAGAATCCAAAAGTACAGTCTTCAATGATAATATCACAATTGCCACCATTATCGGGATTTTGATCAGCCCATGGTCCTTTGCCGCCTTTTAATGCAATTGCGTCATCATTAACCGACATATAGCATCCCTTGACAAGTACATTTTTACATGCATCAATATCGATTGCATCTGTACTTGGAGCCTTTACGGGAGAAGAAGGTGAAAAGATATGCAAATCCAAAAGTTTTACGCTATCACATTTATAAATGTGAGTTGTCCAAAACGGAGAATTAACAAGTCGCACATCTGAAATTTGTACATTATTGCTATGAGATATATGAAGTAGACGAGGACGCAATTCATCCATGTTAGTACATTTAGGGATAACACTACGCCGTAACCAGAATGACTTCCAATATCGTTCACCGTTTCCATCAACTTTTCCTTTTCCGGAAAGGGTGAAACCATCTACCTTATCAACATTAATCAAAGCTGAAAAGTACTTTAGGTTCTGTCCCTCCATCCGTGTTTCTATTACAGGAAAGTTGCTAATATCGTCACTACCTTTCAATACAGCCTTCTTTTCCAGATGCAAGTGTGTTCCCGGCTTAAAGAAAAGCGCACCACTAAGATAAGTACCTTCAGGTATAACAACGACTCCGCCTCCATTATTAGACGCCAAATCTATAACAGCCTGAATTTTCTCTGTCTGTAATAGTGTACTATCATTCACTACTCCATAGTCGGTAATCAAGAAATTCTTTCCTAATCCATTTATATCAGTTTTTTCATTTTTGTAAAACCAATCCGGTATAATTTTACCATCGGGAAATTTTTCCTGACTAAACAGTTGCAGACTACAACATGTTGCTACTATTAAAAATGCTGACTTTATCATTTTCTACTGCTTATTACTTTTTCCGCAAAAGTACCGCATCTTCCCATTCACCCCAAGCCTAAGGATATGGAGATATTGATTTTCTTATGGAGTTCTATGCAAAGGATTCAAATACTACTTATCCATATACAATATTCCATATCCGGATACACTTTTATATATACATAGAACCAGAATAAAAACGTTATGTCCGAAATAAAAAAGCACATCTTCTTTATAAAAGAATAGAATTTCGTGATAGTAACGTCCATTTCATTTACTTTCTATAGTAAACTCATGATAAAACATATTTTATCATATATCAAAGAAGAAAAAAATTAACTCTTCTTTCATAATCCTCTTCAACGTTCTTAATAAATTATTGAGGAGTTTATTATAAACGGTACCCAAGTTTATTATAAATGATAAATTCCGACTTTAAAGATATAGCGGTCTTTTTTTGCAACAAAAAAGGCTGCAAACCCCATAAAGATTCGCAGCCTCTGGCTCATACAGAAACTCTCACAGTTTAACTACTGCAAGAGTTCCCTAATATATTGTCATCATATTGTACTATTTTCTTTTTCATTCTTTTTAATGATACCTTTTACTCATTGATATTCACACCTACAAATATACAACATAAAAAAGGGTTTGTCAAGAGCAACCTGTCCATAAGAAGAATTATATCATAAGATTCGATCATTTACTTTAAAAAGTCATTAACCAAGCCTTCAGCTCTATCAACATTTCATTGCGGAATTTAAAACTATCTTTCATTCCCCATCCATGCCCACCACTGGGATAAATATACATGGCAGCCGGTATCTCCTTTTCTTTCAAAGCAGAATAGTAACGAATAGAATTCATAGGTACCACGCCCCTGTCATCATCGGATAAAGCTATAAACGCTCTTGGTGTAAGCGAATCCACCTGATACTCATTACTAAATTCCTTTTTCAATTCCTCCGTTGCTTTTTCACCTAGAAACTGTCTGCACGATCCACCATGCCCGTATTTAGGTTCCATCGAAATTACCGGATAAAAAAGAATCTGAAAAGCAGGACGAAGTTCTTCGGAAGCATGCGTAGCCACTGTAGAGGCCAAATGACCACCTGCCGAAAATCCCATGATACCAATGCAATCAGGATTAATATTCCATTCAGAAGCATGTTCTTTCGCATAACGAATAGCTTCGTATGCATCCGACATGGGAACCTCCCGATTACCATTAGGCATACGGTACTTTAAGACAATAGCAGCTATTCCCTGTTCATTGAAAAACGGTGCCCAGTCATACCCCTCGTGAGCCATTGCCAAATGCCCGTATCCACCTCCCGGACATATAATAACAGCTCTCGCCGGCTGTTGAGAAGCTTTCGGCAAATATACCCGGATACTAGGTTTGAAATTATTCTTTTTATCATCATATCCCTGGGCTTCCATCCCATTCGTATTGGGTAAGCCGTTTTGCCACAAATCTATATCAATAGGCGAATCCTGTTTTTTCATAACTTTGTCTTGTGCATTCATAGAAGTACAAACAGTTGTAAAGCAACCGCTTAAAAGTAATATTTTACAAAAAGAAATTAGTCTCATACTATGCTGTTTTAGTTAATCTTATTCTTATGAATCCTGCGGAGAATCATTATCATTACTCACACCACGCTGATAGACGGACGGTGCTACTCCGAATTGAGCTTTGAAGCATTTACTGAAATAGAAAGGATCGCTGATACCCACCTTATAGGAGACTTCTGCAACCGTCAGATTATCTTCCGACAGTAACAACTCGGCTGCTTTCTTCATGCGCACAACACGTAAATATTCATTAGGCGAATATCCCGTTACTCCACGCAGTTTCCGATAAAATACGGTTCGTCCCAACTTCATCATCTGCGCAAACTCATCAATAGAGAATTCAGGCCGGGCGAGGTTCTGTTCAAGGATGGCAGCCAACCGATCTGCAAATTCTTTATCTCGGTCAGTAGTACACATGGCCGGACGCACAATACCCGGTTCACTGGAGAACTTCTCACGCAATTTATCGCGCTGCTCGATCAGGCGGAACACACGTGCCAACAACAATTTTACACTAAACGGTTTGGCTATGTAAGCATCCGCTCCGGCTTCTATACCTTCCAGATGTTTCTCCGGCGAACTCAAAGCAGTCAGCAGAATGATAGGAATATGGCTCGTATCAAAATCCGATTTCAGCTTCTTAGTTACCTCAAATCCCGTCATTCCCGGCATCAGAACATCACAGATAATCAAATCGGCATCATACGTACGTGCCTTCTCAAATCCGGATGTACCGTCAGCAGCAACTTCTACTTCGAAATAGGCTCCGATTTCCTCTTTCAAGAATTCACGAATATCATTGTCATCTTCAATAATCAAGACTTTCCGTTTATTCAGAGGAACAGCCAGTTTTTCCGAGTCAGGAAGTTCTTCCGAGAGCTGCAACAAATGATGCGCATGTCCGTCCGCCTCTTTCAGCAGTACATTGCCCGGGACAAGGAAGTCTTTCTCCGAATACACCGTCTTATCCGTCGGAATGCATACGGTAAATACAGAACCACCGCCTTCATTATCCTTATACTCAATCGTTCCTTTATGTACCTGAACTAGTTCATGGCTCAAATGCAACCCTACACCGATACTGTCACCGGAGAAGTTACTCTGCATAAATCGTTTGAACAATTCGTTCTGCTTCTCTTTAGGAATGCCGACTCCCGTATCCGAAACCTGAATCTGCAAGGTTTGCTTCCCTTCGTCCACATTCACCGAGAGAATAATTGTTCCGTTCGAAGGAGTATATTTAAAGGCATTTGAAAGCAGGTTATAAGTCACCTTATCCAAATTTCCTTTATCAATAAACATTTTATAGGACGGCACCGAAGGCAGGAAACGGAAATTCATATTCTTTTGTTCCGCTACATCTCCGAAGCTCAAAAATATTTCATAAAGGAAAGAGATGACATCCGTTTCCTCTAAAGAGAGTGCCAGCTTATTATTCTGCATCTTTCTAAATTCCAGCAACTGATTGATAAGCCTCAACATACGCTGCGTGCTCTTATCCATTGTTTTCAGCGGATATATCAATTCACGCGGGATATCAGTCACACGTTGAATCTTCTCCAATGCTCCCTGAATCAAGGTAAGCGGAGTACGGAATTCATGAGAGATATTGGTAAAAAACACCAGTTTATATTCTGTCAACTGCTTTTCTACATTGATGCGGTTACGCAAGCCGTTAAAGTTACGAACGATACGGAAAGCAAAGTACAAGGCTATGATTAATAACAGCACATAACCCAGCATTGCCCAAGTCGTTTTCCAGAATGGAGGGACAATTACAATTTTCAGTGTAGTCTCGCTATCATTCCAAACACCTGATCCATTGCTCGACTTGACGTGAAGTATATAAGTTCCCGGATTAAGATACTTAAACGAAGCAAAATTCAGAGGAGAAGGAGCACTCCATCCCTGATCGTAATTTTCCAGCCAATACATATATTTGGTATGACCGCTATCCGAATAATCAAAAGTAGAGAAATCTATCAAGAATGAGTTCTGAAAAAACTTCAGGGTTATTTCGTCCGAATAAGCCAACGATTGCTTTAACGGAGAGTCCTCCATCTGCGGATTCATCTGGGTTCCATTGACATATAAATCCGTGAAAACAACCGGGGAGAAAGTTTCGTTATCCTGTATCTTTTCAGGATCGATCACTATTAATCCGTAGTTTGTGCCAAAAAGCAGTTTTCCATCTTCGCGCATACAAGCACTATTCTCACTATACACATTTCCCAATGTATAGGAAGAAAAGAAATAGTTTTCAAAAGAATGGGTAGTCGGATTAAATTTGGAAATACCATATTCGGTGGCAACCCAGAGATTCCCCTTTTTATCTCCCAGAATAGACTGGATTACATCGTTAACCAATCCTTCGGAAGTTCCGTAATGTTCATATTTCAAAGAGCAATAGTTATCCTGCGGCTCACAAAGATTCAGTCCCGAACCGGACGTACCAATCCACATCCGCCCTTCCGTATCCCGATAGATACACTTGATTTCATTACTGCAAAACTTTCCGTTTGTATAACTGAAAAGATGATAATTATCAGCATCTGCAATCAATGAATCCGGATGAAAAATACAAATACCCTCACTGGTTCCTACCCACACCATCCCATTTGCGTCTTCTTCTATCACACGCACCATTCTCATCCCGAATGTTTGCTGGAAGAAATGACGGAATTTATATTTACCGTCGGGAGTAGGTTCAGCCAGTTCCAGCCCACCGCCAAATGTTCCTATCCACATGCGGTCTTTACGGTCGCGATAAATGGCAAAAACGTTATTATCGGATAAGGCTGTCAAATCAGAAGGATTATTATAATACCAGGTGTCCCCCACTTTGAGACCATTTCCACGAGTTCCCATCCACATTCGTCCCTGTTTGTCTTCGGTGAGAGCATAGATATTAGAATGGAAATATTGATTGGTCATTTTTGAATGAAGGCTCGAATCAAAGGTGTATAATCCCCCCTTACGCGTACCTACACAGATATCCCCATTAGACATTCTGGTAAGCATACGGATGGTGTTCGACCGGTCGAACAAATCACGGGATTCGGGATAGATACGGGAAGTTCCTTCATTCAATACGGAAATACGGGACAAGCCTGAATATTCCGAAGCTACCCAGATGCCACCGGCACGATCTTCCATCACATATTGCAGGAAATCCGAACTGATATGACTCTGGTCATTAATGTTCGCCACAAAATGCTCCAGTTTATCTTCGGCGGTATTATAAGCGAAAAGCCCATTTCCATAGGTCGAAATCCAAATAATTCCCCGGGAATCATGGACGATATGATAACGTTCAAAGTCGATATAACTTATCTTATCCTGGGGAATCAACTGGAAATCCTTACTCTCTCCGGTTTCGGCAAGCACGTATGTAAGCCGTCCCGTATGATTGTATATCCAATAATCTCCACGATTATCACGTATCAATTCTCCCTTTTTAATATTCAAACGAGGATCTGCGGCCATCTCTCCGGTAGCAAACTTATAAGTATATACTCCGGTAGTAGTCAGGATCACCCACTTATCTTTCAACAGGAAATTTCCGGTTGGCGATGTCGCCCCTGCCACAGTGGCAAGAGAAGCCAACTTTTGCATCTTTTGAGTAGCCTCCTGATAATAATAGATATCTCCATCTGCTGTAAGGAAATACATATCGTCCTTATAGGCCAGCGAAGAAGTGAAGTGGATTAATCGGTCTTCTATCCGATATTGTCCGTTGGAGACAGAAACCAGTCCGCATTGAGTGCCGATCCAGATACGGCCACTGGCATCCTCATTCACAAATTTCACCCGGTTATCCGGCAGATTTCCACGTTCGGTCCTGAATACGGTAGATGTCATCTCACCATTTTTCTGATGTACCATCTTCCGGCAGCCATTTCCCGAATGGGAAAGCCAGACATCTCCGTTAGCAGCGACAAAAACCGTTGAATAATTCTGCCTTAACTCGCCACAACCGGTATAGTCCACAAAACGGGCACGTTGCAAATCATAGCAACTATATAATTCAGGTGTAGTAGAAATCCACAAAAAACCATCTTTATCTTCTGTCAGATCGTAAATACGGTTATCTGCCAAAGATACCTCATCACCGATTTCCGGACGGAAAGTGAGAAAAGAGTTGCCATCATAACGACTTAACCCGTTCAAGGTAGCCAGCCACAAAAAACCTTTACTATCCTGATAAATATATCGAATAGAGTTATTGGGAAGGCCGTCACTCGTTCTCATTTGTGTAGAACGAAGCTCAATTGCACTATAAGCATTCAACACAAAACTAACAAGAAAGGTAAAGATCAAAAGGTGTCTTTGCATCATATAGATTCCAAGATTAATAATAAATGTTGGACAAAAATAGTCAAGATAGTTGAGATAATGAAAGAAACGGCTCACCTAATTACTAAAAAATCAATCCATGTGGAATACTTCCGGCAAAGGAATGGACACCGGTGAGTTGTCCGGATTCACTTCCATGATATCCGCCATATAGTCCCACCATTTCTGCACAATCTCCGTATTACCCAAGTCCTGCGAACCGGCCTCACCTTCCGTTTTCTGGAAAGCAAACAGGATATTGGTCTCCTTATCCCAATAAATCGAATAGTCCGACACTCCGTTTTTGGAAAGCAATGCTTTCAATTCAGGCCAGATGGCAGCGTGTCTTTTCTCATATTCAGCTTCACATCCGGGTTTTAAATACATTTTAAAAGCTTCTCGTTTCATGGTTCTATCTATTTAAAGTTAATCTTTCTTTTCTTCTGTATCGATGGCAAAAATAGGTGCAGTCGTCTTCTGTTTCACCTGATAATACTGAACGGCACTGTCATTCATCTGCGGGTACTGATTCTTCAATAGAGAGATCATTTCCGCACCTGCCCAAAGCACTGGTCCGTATCCATGTGCCGCATATACATTGACCGGACGATAGTAATAAAAAGCAGGATCGAAAGCCATCCCCGTACCCACACAAGTGCCTTCCACCTGACCTTCCGCATTGATCTTACCGGCCACGGCATGCCATCCCAAATGAGTGACAGGTCCATAAGCAATGGCATCAATCCAGCCTTTATTGATAGCATGCGCCAAACAGTATACGTAAATAGCCGTAGCAGACGTCTCCAGATAAGAATCATTCCGGTCGAGCAATTGATGCCAAAGCCCTTCTCCACTTTGCAAGGCAGTCACTCCGCGTACATGAGCCCGGAAATAATCCATCACTTTCGCACGTTGGGGGTAATCTTCCGGCAATACATCAAGCAATTCGCATGCTGTCAGCATAGCCCACCCATTGGCACGCGCCCAACAAAAGGCAGGATGATCGGTACTGCTTTCTACCCATCCATGACGATACAATCCTTTTTCAGGGATAAACATACGGTCGGCAAATTGCAGGAATTGTCTGACAGCCTCCGCCAGATATATCTCTTTTTGAGCCTTGTCATAACGGCTCATCTGGGCTACTGCGGGAATCCCCATAAACATGTCGTCCAGCCAAAGTGTATTATGTTGCGGACGATTGCGGGCAAAAGTACCATCTGCCAACCGGTATTCTTTATTCTGAATAAAATCAAAATAGTTCTCAATTAATCCGTCTACAGGAAGTGAGCGGTCTTTCACACGGACTTTCACCATCGCTGCACACACAGCCCCGGCATCATCCAGAGCATGAGGAGTGAGGATTTGCAGCAATTGAGGGTCTGTTGTGCCTTTCTCTTCGTACACACGCTTAAAATGAGGCGCCACTTCCGCCAGAAAGCGGAAACGGTTCTGCACATAATCCATGTAACGTTGATCGCCCGTAGCTTCAGCAGCTGCTATCAAGGCTGAATAGGTTACTCCCCATTCGTAACTTGCCAGACGGAAAGCACCACGTTCCAGTTGCGCTTCCTCTCCCATCGTGGTGTAGTCGGTAATCAGTTTACCTGTGTTCTTATCTACCACGCGTGCCGGAGTCTCCTTATCAATATAAGCAAATACACGATCTATATCTTTCTTGACCTGCCCGGGTGTCAGGTCACCATAAGTGCCCTGATAAGCAGGTTGCAGCAAATGCAAAGGAGTATTTGAATCATTCACTACCGTTTTCTTTTTCTGTGCACTAACCGGCAAAGTTGCCAGCAATAAAGCAATGGTTATGATACGAATATTCATAATCTATTTTTTAGGTATTTTATATCCTCTGAATACAGTGCCCTGAAGCTCCGGTCCGAAATAGAATCCGGGCTGTGTAGGCTGATTATAAGCCACATTCTGGGTAGCGATACTTATACGATAAATCGGATCTTCGAGGAAAGTATGAAAACGATAGTCGGTAGGAATAGTGGAGACGTAAAGCCGTAAAGCTGTATTATCAGCTGTACGCATCAGTATTTCTTCGCGCCAGTCACCTACGATATCTCCCTGAAGGCAAGGATTCGCTTTGGTTCCATTATTGGAAAGAGTTCCCTCAAAAATGGCTATACGCTCACACACTCCTTTTTCCCAATTATATTTGCTGACCATATTTCTATCCAACAATTCACGCAACAAATCTCCATCCCACCAAACAGCCATATTACAGGATAAACCTCTTACCCGGTCTTTTACCACCTCTCCTTTCACATTCCTTATTCCTCCGGAAGCAACAGACCACATTTCAACGCCCGGTTGAGTCGGGTCAATATCAGCTGCCATACAACGCCCTACATCTGTATTGTCTTTAATCTGAAATAGAACTTCTCCGGTAGCTGCATCCCGATAGGTAGAACCATCACGTTTATTTTCATGACAATCCCATACTTGCAGCCCTTTACGAGAGGGGTCGAAATGAGTCAGATGAATGGCATCGCCGTGTCCCATTTTCGTGGTGTAGAGTCCTTTACCGTTATGGTCTATGGCGCATGAACCGTAGATGATCTCATCGCATCCGTCACCGTCCACGTCACCTACCCGCAGGTTATGGTTTCCTTGTCCGGCATAATCTTTACAACCGGGATTATTACTGTCGAATACCCAACGTTGTTTCAGCTCCTTTCCATCCCAGTCAAAAGCAGCCAAAACAGTACGTGTATAATATCCACGACACATCACTACGCTTGGGTGTATGCCGTCGAGATAGGCAACGCAGGCCAGAAAACGGTCGCTGCGATTACCACGACTGTCTCCCCAACCCATCAAGTCTCCTCTTACGGGCACATAATCAATTGTTTGCATCGCTTCTCCTGTCAATCCGTTAAAAACTGTCAGATATTCCGGTCCGGTCAGGATACGTCCTTGTTCATTCCGATAGTCAGCCTGCGCATCCCCAATCACTTTTCCTGTTCCATCCACCGTTCCGTCCGCGGTCTTCATCACTACTTCCGCTTTGCCGTCACCATCGAAATCGAACACCATAAACTGGGTGTAGTGTGCACCGGCACGTATGTTACGTCCCAGATTAATACGCCATAATAGTTTTCCGCTCAACTTATAGCAATCAACATATACTTCTCCCGTATAGCCGTCATGTGAATTATCATGTGCATTACTCGGGTCCCATTTCAGAATAATCTCATATTCGCCATCACCGTCCACGTCACCGATACTGGCATCATTCGGAGCATAAAAATAGTTTTGCCCTGACGGAGTCGTACCATCTTCGGGGCGGTTCAACGGAATATTCAGATAACCCAATGGGGCATTTGCCGGTAATTGATAGCTACTTTCCGTTTTACCTTCCCTTGCTTTCACGGTATAAAGTACAGATTCTGTCCCTGCATAGGTATCCTGAAAGAAAGTGGCATCCTTCAACGGGTGTTTGTTTATCTTTTCATCGTTCCTATAAATATCAAAAGATTCATTCATCGGGTCGGAAGACAAATAACGCCAGGAAACAGCCACAGTAGACGGATTCTCTCGGATAGCAATTACACCACGTCCCAGACGTTCGCGTTTCAACTTCGAAAAGTCATAGTTTGGCTGAGCTATCGAGAAGATAGCTATCAGGCAGAAACTAAAAAAAAGAGTTATGCACTTCATAGTTTTATCGATTAATCAAATTACAACACAAAAGTAAAGGACGCAGCCCATTGATAAAATAGAATATTGTACAGATATATGTAGAAATCATCATTAGACGTACTTTTAACACTATTTTCTGTCGTCTCGTGAACGAATTTAAAGACATTTGCACGGAAATCCATTGAAAAAGAAAAGAACGTCTCTTACCTTTGCCATAGAAATTAGTATAAACAGCAAATTAATAAAACAGAACTATTGTACCATGAAGAAACCACTATTCTTACTCTTTACAGGATTACTTCTTTCTTGTCTGATACCAGTCCATACGGTCGCAGCACAAGAACTCCCGACACAAAAAGAGACTTTAGAGAATATCATAAAGGTAAATGACTACTTTATGAAAAAGTATGCCGATTACACTACTCCCAGTTTTTACGGTCGTGTACGTCCCAGCAATATATGGACGCGTGGTGTATATTATGAAGGATTGATGGCTCTCTATTCTATTTATCCGCGTGAGGATTATTATAAGTATACTTACGACTGGGCCGATTTCCACAAATGGGGAATGCGCAACGGTAATACTACCCGTAATGCGGACGACCATTGTTGCGGACAGGCGTACATTGATATCTATAAAATCTGCCCGTCAGACCCGAACATGATTCGGAATATCAAAGCAAGTATCGATATGGTGGTGAACACCCCGCAGGTGAACGACTGGTGGTGGATTGATGCTGTGCAAATGGCAATGCCTATCTTCGCTAAATTCGGAAAGATGACCGGAGAACAGAAATACTACGATAAGATGTGGGATATGTACTACTACACACGCAGCCAACACGATAAAACGGGTATGTTCAACCCCAAAGACGGTCTGTGGTGGCGCGATCAGGATTTTAATCCTCCATATAAAGAGCCGAATGGCGAAGATTGCTATTGGAGTCGTGGAAACGGATGGGTATATGCTGCCTTGGTACGTGTATTGGATGAAATTCCTTCTGACGAGAAACACCGTCAGGACTATATCAATGATTTCCTGACCATGAGCAAGGCTTTGAAGAAATGTCAGCGTGAAGATGGTTTCTGGAATGTCAGTCTTCACGACCCGACGAACTTCGGAGGAAAAGAGACTTCCGGTACAGCCTTATTTGTTTATGGTATGGCTTGGGGAGTCCGCAACGGATTGCTCGACCGTAAAGAGTATCTTCCCGTCCTTTTAAAAGCATGGAACGCTATGGTGAAAGATGCCGTACATCCGAACGGATTCCTGGGATATGTGCAGGGAACAGGTAAGGAGCCTAAAGACGGACAGCCGGTTACTTATAAGAGTGTGCCCGACTTTGAAGACTACGGAGTCGGTTGTTTCCTGCTTGCCGGAACAGAAGTTTATAAATTAAAATAACATACACAGTTTTTTCATTAGGTTTAAAGATAATCATTCATTAGGTTTAGTTAGAGGTTAGTTAGTAGCTAGTTCCCTCACTGACTGTTTAGACACCGGTCAGTGAGGGATTTCAAAGAAAACAGATTCATGAAAAACAAATTATTCCCGTATATATGTTGGCTGACAGCCATTACGTTCAGTTTGCAACTGCAAGCGCAAAATAAAGTTTCCGCTCCCATGGCAGATGTCAATCAGGTGGTTGACAACACGCTGGATAGCCTGAATAAAGCACGTACCTCGCGACCGGAAGCCGGTTCCAGCCGGAAAGGTGACAACCCTGTTCTGTTTCTGGTAGGTAATTCGACCATGCGTACCGGAACTTTAGGCAATGGCAACAACGGACAATGGGGATGGGGCTATTTTGCTGGTGAATATTTCGATTCCAACCGGATTACTGTTGAGAATCATGCGTTGGGAGGTACCAGCAGCCGTACTTTCTACAACCGTCTTTGGCCGGATGTAATCAAAGGTGTACGCCCCGGAGACTGGGTTATCATCGAATTGGGACACAATGACAATGGTCCTTATGACAGCGGACGTGCCCGCGCCTCTATTCCGGGAATCGGCAAAGATACGCTGAACGTAACCATCAAAGAGACCGGAGTGAAAGAAACCGTATATACATACGGGGAATATATGCGCCGTTTTATTCAGGATGTAAAAGCAAAAGGTGCTCATCCGATCCTATTCTCGCTTACTCCCCGCAATGCCTGGGAAGATAAAGACAGCACCATCATCACACGTGTCAACAAGACTTTCGGATTGTGGGCAAAGCAAGTAGCCGAAGAACAGGGGGTTCCTTTTATTGATTTGAATGATATCAGTGCCCGCAAATTCGAGAAGTTCGGTAAGAATAAGGTGAAATATATGTTCTACATCGACCGTATACACACAAGTGCTTTCGGTGCTAAAGTCAATGCGGAATCTGCTGCGGATGGAATACGTGCTTATGAGGGACTGGAATTGGCCAATTATCTAAAGCCCATTGAGAAAGATACTGTAACAGGTTCCAGCCGTAAAGATGGACGTCCGGTATTGTTTACCATCGGAGACAGTACGGTCCGAAATGAGGATAAAGACAAAAATGGTATGTGGGGTTGGGGAAGCGTAATCGCCGACGAGTTCAATCTGAATAAAATATCTGTAGAAAACCGTGCCATGGCAGGACGCAGTGCCCGCACTTTCCTGGACGAAGGTCGTTGGGATAAGGTATATAATGCTTTGCAACCGGGAGACTTCGTTCTGATTCAGTTCGGACATAATGATGCAGGAGATATTAATGTAGGAAAGGCCCGTGCCGAATTACGTGGTTCCGGTGACGAGAGCAAAGTATTTTTAATGGAAAAGACCGGTAAGTATCAGGTTATTTATACGTTTGGCTGGTATCTTCGGAAGTTCATCATGGACGTTCAGGAGAAAGGCGCCATTCCCATCGTTTTAAGCCATACTCCACGCAACAAATGGAAAGAGGGAAAGATAGAACGCAACACAGAGTCTTTCGGTAAATGGACACGTGAAGCAGCTGAAGCTACCGGGGCTTATTTCATTGATTTAAATAAAATTAGTGCCGATAAATTGGAAAAGGTTGGTATCAAGAAAGCGATTACCTACTATAATCATGATCATACGCACACTTCCTTGAAAGGAGCGCACATGAATGCGAAAAGCATTGCTAAAGGGTTGAAAAAGACCGATTGTCCATTAAAGAATTATTTAAAGTAAGAACGTAAAGGATAGAGTATACTACTTGTCCTATAATCTATTAATAGAAAAGTTACTCTTATCCCTTTGCAAACATCTTTTGGATTAGTACCAAAGTTTCATTTGTTTAAGAGTAAACTATAAATGCAAGTTCTGTTTTTAAAAATGCAAGCTTTGTTTTTATAATCAAAGGCTTCATTTATAAAAACAGAACTTGCGTTTATAGTTTATAATAAATTGATTGTAAGTTTGGTATAAAGGAAAGGAAGTTTATCCTTAATGCGGAAGAACTTTGCTGTTAATAGATTAGGAAGTAACTAATGCTACTTTACACTATTTCAGTTATCCATTGGAATAACTTCCTGCATATAAATAGCGTCGAGACTCCAAAGGGCAGCATCATTCGTGCTGATGCTTGTACATTCATCTAATGGAGCCGGTACTTCCGGCGGAAGTATGGTCGTGATACGGAAAGAGGGTGCAGGTGTATGTTCCAAACGGGTGAATAAGTCCGTCCAGGCTTCTTCTGCCATTTGTCTATCACGCAGATGATAAGCCGCATAAGCCATCAGGCGGGATATACGGAAACGGCTGTGACTAAGTTCCCATGCTTTCTTCTTGTAACGTGCGGCATGGTCAAGCCAAGCATCTTTCCATTCGGGTATATCAATCATACGCATCATTTCATTTGCAATCTCAAATCCGCCCATGATGGTCATTAAATGGTTGGTTGTTTCCAGTTTAGGATCGCATTCGGTTGTGATAATCCCTGTTGCCGGATCAAACCCTAAAGCTTTTGGCCCGGTAAAGAGACGGTTAGGTAAGGCGGCAATGCTTTTCATTCCTGCTACGATTTTATCACGATACATTGTGTTGCCGGTGCGTTCCCATTCCGTCATCCAATTACCGGCATAGGCCAGCCAATCAGGACCGATACGCAAACGGGCGGGAGCAGTACAAGGATATTCACTGCGGGGTTGAGCCAGGCGCATAGGATCCAATTCATAGAGTTTGTGGTCAGAATCCTTTACTTCAGTCATTAAATCACCGCAACGTTCGTCCGTAGTAAGGTAATAGTAGAAACGGTTCCAAGCGGCCTGGCTGATTCGCGCTTCTTTTGCACCACAGCCCCAATGGCTTACGTTATGGCGACTGCCCAATCCGGCATTCGGACCGACGTGGTAAACGTCGACTTCACCCGTATGCCGGGTCATGGCTTCAGCCATACGCCAAATATCAAGACGCCCGGTACGCAGGAAATTATACCACAGCCACATATTAGAAGCCAGTTCCGTATTGTCCCAGGCAAATCCTCCGACATCATAACGCCAGGTATGACGAACGGGGTCATAAGCATGCATCACATCACCGTAATTCCAGAAACCATACCATTTGTTTTGTTCGATTGCTTTCTGATAGAAGTCAATGTAAGCATCCAAGCGGTCTTCTACACAAGTACGGAATGGAGTGCTGCGGTCAGGAAGGCTCCATATTCCGAAAGCCTGGCGGGCATGAAGATAATTCGGGGTTGGCATTAACAGACTAGGGCTAGAAAATTGTTTGGCATAATCAGCAAAAGCCTTTTTCCCGATATAACCACCTTGTGGGATAAGTGTAAATGTAGTTGTACGGGCAATGCCGTATGGCGTGCTCATACCTTCCTGGACATCTTCATAGCTGGCATTCAGGTCATGAGCTATACGATCATAATGCCGTAAATCCATAGGCTCGGACTCCGGACTCCACAACCAGGCGGTAAGGGTAGCTACCGGGGTTCGTGCGTCTGAAATTTCAATAGAAGAGGGATAAGACTGCCAAAAGTCATGCATACAAAGTCCTAATCCTCCGGTAATATCTCCGACAAAAATATATCCATCGCTACGTGTGCCGGAAAAGGTTCCTATCCAGGGATTATCGTTATTGGCGCGTTTACGAATGGAGAAAGCATCAGCAGTGAGTTGAGACAGACGGTAGTCATTCCATGAAGCCCAGTTATCGAGCAGAGAACGGTTCTTTTCATCGAAAAATTCATAAGGCGGAATACGTTTGCCTTCCATTTGCTGCTGTTGCAGAGAAGGTTCATCAGTCGGTATCAGTTTTGTATCATTCTTTTCATGACTGTTTTTCTTATTATCTGCCTTATTTAAAGTCAGCATGCGACGTCCTATCAATGGTTGCACCGGCTCGCTCCATACTCCTCCATCCGCACACGAGAAAGCAATATGACGATTATACAAAGCTTCACGCATAGGAATATCGAAACGAATACCTAAACTACGAATGAAATCTTTCTTCTGATCTCCGTCATAGACGAAGCTATGTACCATTTTGACCTGTTCACTACCACCATAAAAGTAGAGACGTACCACAAAAGGAAGCCACTCACGGTTATTCAGACTGTTTTCATCAGAGTGATTCACTTGGTTCCCTTTAGAGTGACTCACTTGGTTATTTTCAGCGTGACTCGTTTCAATCTCCCTATTCCTGTTCCGATGCACACCTTCCAACTTGACAAGCGCCCGTACAGAGCCGAAACGTTCAATGGTTACTGATTTTATTTCTCCTATGTAACGAGTAAAAGATATTTGAGATGTATTTTCCTGAATCGGCTCGCTTTGAGTACTACAAATAAGACGCGCTTTCTCTCCTACTTTAGTTCCTTTATAGAGCAGGCTATCCATCAGGAAATCTCCGCGCCGGGGAATAAATACAGAAAGTACGCCTGTTTCAATTTGAATATTTTCAGGCGTTTCAGTTATAGCAATAGAAGCATTAGGTTGTTTATTGATAGTTTTTACTTTCTGGGGGACTTTTTCCAGTGTTAGTCTTTCTGTTCCGGCAGGAATGACTCCGGCAACTCCACTCCATTTCACGGAACCATCCGGCCAGTAAGCTAATGGCCAAGTATCCACCGGTATTTCTTGATTTCTACTTGTTGTCAGCCGTAACGGAGTTGCAGGAAATACGTCGCCTTCATCAAAAGGAATTCCGAAGCTTACAGCTTTGTCCTGTTCAGGAGTATCACCGATCCAATGTAAAGGGACAGTAGACGTTTGGTGAGGCGAATATTCATAGTGGAAATTTGTAATACGGGTACGTGATAGGGTGGTGCGAAAGCCGAACCATCCTTCTGTCAGAGGTTCGGTATCGCGGAAGTCCACCAGTCGCTTGCCGTCTATGTAATAACTAACCCTATTATTTTCATTTGTTATCTTAATGTGGTACCAGTGGTTCGCCTTGAGCAAATGTTCGGCATCCGTATATTCTTTTAGTATGGACGGGCGAAGTCCGGCTTCCATTATTGCCGCTTCATTACCGTCATAGCGGCGAAAGCGTGTGGTGGAATTATAATTTCCACCATATCCCATATAGTAGAGTTGCAGAGAGTAACAATTCTGAAAAATTCCGTTACGCCACTTCTCACGTTTCCAGATATTATCGGGATATTCAGGGTCCGAAGCCATCCAAAAGCAATTCAAATCGCTCAAGCGATCTCCTTCTCTTTCTACAACGACGCATGCATCATATTCAATCGTTACCCGTCCGCTCATCTTTTCTTTTCGCCAGAGAGTAAGCCCTTTGGGAGAAACGATTTCGGCGGTATCACCGACAAATGTCACTTTATAATCGGGAGATTCCGACTCGATCTTCCAATACTTATGAAACTGGCGGGCGTTAAGACCGGAAACTTGATTGTCTTGTGCATTCATGTTCATTCCCAAAGTGATGAAAAGGAACAAAAGAGGAAATATGTTCTTCATACGTCAATAAGCTATGTCACTCTGCAAAAATAGGGAGAGCCAATCAATTAAGAAATAGAATATTATACATATATATGTCGATTCGTTCAAATATGAAAAAAGAACAACCCGGCAGTAGACCGGATTGCTCTTTTTCAACAAACTTATTTCAAATGAGCGGTTCCTCATTCAAAGGCCTTTTCATTCTGCCTTTTTCAAAGTTTCAGCACCTACATAGTAACCTAAATTAGTTCCCTGATTATATCCCATATTCTGCATAGCTTGAGACATATCGTAATTATGATCAGTCATCAGGTGAGGAAGACGGAATTCAGTAGGATGGTTGGTAGAGAATATGTAAAGGGATTTACCATCACTTGAACCTAAAATCACCTCTTCACGATAATCACCCAAGAAGTCGCCATAATAACAAGGATTATACTTAGTACTATGATTACCATCATTACTACCATAAGCACCGAAATAGACCAAACGAGTTTTATTCGTCTTGTTTACATCCGGATTTTCCTTATAGCTCACGATACAAGCACGATCTAACATATCCCGGGTAGATTGTCCACTCCAATAAATTGTCACATTATACATAATACCACTACCAATACCGGTAGGGAATGTATTGGAGACTAATGCACCACTGCTGCAACTGAAGACCCCCGCATCCAATGAAGACCAGTATTCAAAATCAGGACTATCCGGATTAATATCTGCTACAATACAACGACCGACGTCAGCAGTCGAACCTGCCCCATGACCAGCTATCAAACTGCCATCTCTAGCATCAATCACCTGACATGCATACCCATGTCCTTGTCCATTATAATTGCTAGGTTCTTCAAAAGAAGCTACAATCTGCAATCCAGAACGATCCTTAATAAATTTACCTACATATAAACAGTCACCATGTCCGTTTCCTGTGCACCACAACTCACTTCCATCGTCATCAATTGCTGCAGAACCATACAAAATTTCATCTTTTCCATCACCGTCCAAATCCGCTACACGAAAACAGTGTGAACACATTGATAACCATTTTGAAGAGTGTTCGGCTGTATCAAACTTCCAACGGATTTCTAATTTGTTAGCTTTCAAATCAAGTGCCCATACTTGCCAGTTGTGATAAATCCCTCTACTGATAATCAAGCTGGGATTGCTTGTTCTTACTCCGGTATTTTCATCAGGAATACCATCCAGATAAGCTACTCCTATAAAGTAACGGTCCATACGATTTCCGTAATCATCCCCCCAGTATTCATTCCAATGTTTAGCCATAGATACTTTCCCTCCTTCTCCACCACGCGGTATATTATCTACACGGGTAATTTCACGTCCATCATATCCACGACAAATAGAAATATATTCAGGACCTTCCATTATCAAACCGCAAGTAGTGTAAAGACTGGCACCTGAATACCACCCTGCGCCATTCTCATCACGAATGCGATAGTCATTTACCTGTCCGAAAGCATCAGTTATTATTTTTCCGTCACCAAACTTCGTCCCTTCAGAAGAACGGAAAGCAATCTCACACAATCCGTCGCCATCAAAATCATATAGAATGTAAGAAGTATAATGTGAACCTGAACGGATATTAATACCCATATCAATCTGCCACAAGAAAGTTCCATCCATTTTATAAGCTTCCAGCAAAGTAGTACCATTACGCCATCCACCTTGATTGGCACCATCATAGGGTTCTCTCTTCAACACGATTTCCAATTCACCGTCACCATCCAAATCACCTACCTGAATGTCATCCGGAGAATAAGTTAACGATGCATCAGGAACATTCATATTCAATCTGATTTCATGATAAAATTTTGTGGCCATTTCGGGAGTAAATGTACGGTCACAAACAGTTTCGGTCTGTCCAGTCAGAGTCACCCGGTAATAGCTGGTCTTCGTCGGGTCCATATCCGCATCTGCCCAACTGGTAGAAGTAGAAATAGGCTCGCCATTTAACTTTACCTCTGTTCCTCCATCTACCGTCTTATAAATATCAAAAGCTACATTCGACGGATCGGTTTTTAACAACCGCCAACTAATCAAGGCAGATGATATTCCCGAAGAATTATTAGCATCAGCGTTTGGAGTAGGATCATAGCTTACCCACATAGCACGGCTTCCGGTGATAACTTCAGTTGGCAATGGCGGCAATTCTTCTTCCGTCTGATTACCGTTATTTCCCTTTACAACCGGATCATCGTCAGAACAGGCGGTTCCGGCCAGCAAGCAAAACATTCCCAATATGATATGATATTTCTTCATTTCTCTGTTCTTTTTGTTTTATGAATAATAAGTAGTTTCAAAATCCTATGATAAATTACCATCCCGGATTTTGTGTCAAATTTGAATTTTTCGCTCTCTCACTTTGAGGAATCGGGAAGAAATACATTTTATCATCCCATTGCCTTCTGACTGTATTACGATTATAAGTATATGTACCGTCGGAATTTCTTGTTATTTTCATCTCAACAATGCTCTTAAAGTGCTTGTCACCTTCTTTCCAGCGACGTACATCCCAGAAACGATGTCCTTCGAAAGCCAGTTCAACCATACGTTCGTTCTGATACTTTTTCCAAAACCCATCATTAGCCATTCCGATAGGAAACCCCGGCATTTTCGCACGATCACGAGTCATGCTCACGGCAGCGGTAGCGGACATGGTAAATTCGCCATCTGTTGCGTCCGCCGCAGTACTATTGCCGCCTAATTCAAAATACTTGAATACCGCTTCCGCATAGTTCAGATAAAATTCTCCCAAACGGAAGGTTATCCATGTATGATAATCCGCAGACGATGTGCTGGCGCGTAAATCGATAGCTGCCTGGCAATATTTCTTCAAGTAATAGCCAGTCGGAGTAGCACCGCTCAATGGCTCGGCATTTACTCCACCCTGATAAATCTGCAGAGGAGTGTCGTTCCAGCTTGGCCAGTTTTCATCTCCGTTTTTAGCAATAGTCAGATAAAAACGAGGGTCGCGACCTTCATAATACGGTTGTGCCGGATCATAACCACTAGTTTCGTCCGGTCGCAATCCGGTAGCCTGCATCTCATACGCATCCACCAATGTCTGTGTAGGACAGTTACCACCGTTGCAATTCTCCAATCCGACAGGGAAATTATATCCTTCGAATGAGTTAGTCGTACGGGTAGCACGACGCCCGAAAATCAGTTCGCTCAATGCAGTTCTATGACTGGTAGCACTCCATAACGCCGAATAGTCATTTATCAATGACATATTAGCAGCCACACAGCTATCAATCAATTCTTTATTGGCAACAGCAGCCCGATGCCACAGGTTTCTGTCATTTGTCGGATTAAATAAAGGACTGGCAGCATACAGAGCGGCCCGAGCTTTCAATGCCAGTACGGTCCGTTTATTGGCACGTCCCGTTTCACGTGCCTCATTAGACGGTTCCCAATCGCCCAGGTTTTCATAATTCTCAATAATCAGATCCTTAATCTCATCACACTCGGAGATGATAAAATCAAAGATTTCCTTTGCCGGACGACGTTCCAATGAATTGACTTCCGCAGTAGTCAAAACATGATCAGTAAAAGGAACATCCCCATATTGGCGCACCAGGTTGAAATAATAATACGCACGCAGGAAACGAACTTCGTATTGATAATTGTTATAACGATACATCTCTCCTTTATAATCGGAAATCAACTCATATTCCGAGAACGTCAACCCTGTAAATTCATCCAAGTACAAATTACAATTGGCAATCTGCTGATAGCAGGAAGTCCACATACTGCTTTTAGCATTTGTCGGACTCCACGCTCCATTATAGAAGTCTGCAATTTGATTACCCGTATGAGCATACACCGACTCATCGGTAGCCGATCCTAAAATAGCTCCGCTATAGTTTCCGTAGTCGGTATCCAGCCCTAAATATATATTGGCCACCAGCCCTCCCACATCACCAAAGGTACGTTTCACATAATCTGCGCCATAATTGCTATATTCTTTGTATTCCATTTGGTCAGAGCAAGCATTCAGCGTAGTCAGGCATAATATGCCATAGATTATTTTATTCAGTTTCATTATATTACTTTTGTCTTTAATGATTAAAAACCGATTTTCAAACCGACAACCACACTTTTATTCAGTGGGTTCGTCGCACCGTAAGATTCCGGGTCGGCAACATCAATCTTGTCGAAACAGAGCAAATCGACTCCACGAACATACAATTTTGCACTACCCAATATTTTTGTCTTTTGCATCAAGTTTTTAGGGAACTTATAATATAGTTCCACGTTACGCAACTTCAGGAATGAACGGTCTTCCAACCAAATGGTATTGGTCTGATAGTTGTTGGCATTACTTTGCGAACTCAGACGTGGATACTTAGCATTCAGATTTTCGGGCGTCCAACGATTCTCATAATAGTGAGAAGAGAGAGTGGTGTTATTAATCAACGGCCAGAACATACTTTTCGTATTCAAAACAGCCGAATAATTAGCTGTTCCCTGAAACATAGCACTAAACCCGATTCCTCTCCATTCGGCTCCCAAATGAAATGAATAGTAAATTTCCGGAGCTACCGTACTGTAACCGATAGCAATCTGATCATTGGAGTCAATCGTGCCGTCACCATTTACATCTTTATATTTGATATCCCCCGGCACTACAGTGCTGAAATTCTGTGTAGGACTACTTGCAATATCCGCTTCATCTTTGAAAAATCCTTCAGCTATCAAACCATATACTTGATTCAACCGATTGCCTGTCTGCACCAGATTATCGTACAAACGAGGTTCTTCCATCTGTTCCTTGATCTCATTCCGGTTCCACGCAAAGTTTCCACCGATATTAAACACTACATCACTGATTTGTTTCGTATAGTCCAGACCGATTTCCGTACCCCAACTATCTACAATTCCCGCATTCTCGAACGGGGCATCCATTCCTAATACTGAAGAATACTGTCCCTCGGAAGATACCCAAATATCTTTCCTCCTCTGATAATAACCTTCCACTGTCAGGTTCAATCCTTTAAACAAGGTAGCATCAATACCTACGTTGTACTTATATGCTTTTTCATGAGTCGAGTTAGTTGTAGCCAGACGGCTGATATATGTGCTACCAAACGCGGAATTATAACCCGAATCGAATCTATACATCGTACCAGTAGTTGTGTAAATCTGATCCCAGTAATTATATACAGTATCATCACCGTTTCTAGGCAGATAATCTGCATTGATGACACCAAAAGAAGCTCGCAGTTTAAGGAAATCAATCCATGATACGTTCTTCATGAAATTTTCCTCTGAAAGTACCCATGCAGCAGACACTGTCGGTGAAAAAGCCCATTTATGTCCAGGAGCTAACAAACTGGATTGTGAAGCCAATAACGCCAAGTCCAAATAATATCGTTTGTTGAATCCCAAATGGGTATACCAGGAAACATTCTGTCGATAAACAGTCGTGTTCAGCCCATAAGCATCACGATATTCATAGTCCCATTTCAGTTGCGAGTATATGTCGAACTTTCCCAATGAGCGATTATAATCAAAGCCACCCGCAAAATTAAACTGACGTGCCCAGTCATTTGTAGAAGCATCAGTCTTCATTTCTCCGGATTCTCCACCCGAGACTGTGGTATAGAACGGACCGTCCGCCCATCTGGTACTATATCCTTTAAAAGCAAAAGTCTTACTATGGTTTTCCCAAACAGAAGAATAATTATCGTAAGACAAACGGAAGTTGACACCCAGTCCTTTTACAAAGCCTGACAGGTCTTGTGAAAGAGTCAGATCGGCATACAGATTACGGGTATGCCCCTTACTATATGCTGCACCTTGAGATTGCGCTATCGGATTCATTGTACCTGCCCATGTAGTGCTACCACCCCAAGAGCCGTCTTCTGTACGTATAGGAAAAGCAGCAGCCGGCAACGAATAAACCATATCCCATAAATCGACAGATTCACCCGGACGACTGGATTCTGATAACGTACCAAGAAGATTAAGTTTCAACTTGGTTGTACTCGTCAAGTCAATATCCAGATTAGTACGCAAATTAGCTCTCGAATATTTGTTCTGTGTAGAATATCCGTCGTTTTCATTCGGGCTTTTCACAAACCCTTTATCTGTTAACAAACCGAGCATCGTATAATAACGAAACTTATCACCTCCCCCACTAAATTCAATCGTATATTTATTGGAGATACCTGTATCTTTGAAAGTCTCATCCATCCAGTTGACATTCGGATAAAGATAAGGGTACATACGAGAAGCACCGCCACCTGTCGCCCCATTGCGAAAAGCATCTACTTCTTCAGGAGCATAACGTGCGCTCAACCCTTCATAACCACGTGCTTCATTTATAGCTTCAGCGTACGTAGCCGCATCTACAAACTTAGGACGACGTGCCTGAAAGTTAGTCACATGATCATAAGTGAAAGTAACCTCTCTCGTGTTATACTTACCACGTTTTGTAGTGATTAGAATAGCGCCATTCACACCTTTGTATCCATAAAGAGCAACAGCAGCCGCATCTTTCAGAACAGACACAGACTCGACTTCCTCCGGAGTAACGAGACTCATGTCTCTTTCTAATCCATCTACCAACACCAATGGTGAACTGCTGGAAAGACTTTGCAATCCACGCACATAGAAAGTCGGTTCCACTGAAGCATAATTACCCGCATTTTGCAAAGTAGTCAGTCCTAATCCTTGTCCATATAATGAATTGGACATATTCTTAGCAGCCCGCTTATTAAAATCTTCGTTATAAACAGTAGATACAGCCGCTGTCGATTCTTGCCGCGTGAATGTCCGGTTGGCACCAACATCAATCGTCTGCGCCGCATAATCCATTACAATCTTCATCGCTTTTCCATGTTCCACTTTCACTGTAGTCGAACCTTTATCGGTTGTCACTACCTGCAAACTTCGTCCTGCATCAGCAGCTATTTCGAATTTGCCGTCTTTATCAGTCTCTACCCTGACATCCGGTATACCGGCCACATTGACCGAGGCACCGTAAACAGGATTTCCCCATTTATCAACAACAATACCTGTAATATTGCTGTCCGTATTCTGTGCTCCAACCGGAATGCTTAAGCAGACTAGCAAAGCCAGTATCAGAATTTTATTTTTTTTCATATCACTGTTCTAATATCGTTATATTCATGTATCGTTGACTCATCACCAGCCCGGATTCTGAACCAGTCCGTAACCTTTATTAACTTCAGTCTGTGGAAACGGAGAAAGGTACCATTTCGGTTCAAACCCATAAAGCCACCAATAACGACGACTATTTTTCAGTTCGAACTTTTCATAATCGAAATAAGTAGGCTGTAAAGCACCATCCACTTTACTCGTACTACCTGTACCGTCTCTCCAAGCTTTTTCAATTCGTCCACCGTTTTCATCTAAACGATAAATCAATAATCCATGCAATTGTTTTTCAAAACGGTCGGCACGTTTGTAACGAATCAAATCAAAGAAACGACTATCTTCCATTCCCAGTTCACAAACACGCTCACGGAGTAATTCTTCTATTAAAGCATCCTTGTCGGTTAACAAGCGCTTACCCGGATTAGACTGTACAAGCCCCGGCAATCCAACACGTGCACGCACTATATCAATTTGATCTACTGCACCTTGATGATCATTATTTGCCTGAAGTAAAGCTTCTGCATAAGTCAAATACAGATCCGACAAACGGAGCGCTACCCATTGTGTATTTTGCCGTAAATAGTCACTGCTACCTAAATAATATTTCATATTCTCATAACCAGTCGCATATCTCATCGTTTCATTAAAAGAATTTGATCCGGCATGGCTGCCGCCTACCCAAAGTTCATAAGGGTCTCCACCCACACTAACCGAACTCCAGCCCAAATTCCCCGGTAATCCATTCACAATCACCGATTCGTACAAACGTGGGTCACGGGTAAATACAATATTGGAAAGTAATTGTTCTCCATCATTAAACGTTCCGGTCAGGAACATCTCATCCAGACGCCCTTCCGCTTCAGTTTCATCCCAATTGAAGGGGGTTCCGTCACTCCATGGAAACATTTCTACATATTCCTGTGTAGGAGTATATGAGTTACGTCCGTTATCACTCCACGAATGCCAGCAATAGGATCCCGCACCAAATGAATCGTATCCATGTACACGAACAGAGTGTAACACTTCAGGACTATCCAATTCAATATATCCCATACGGTAAGCATAACGGTAATCAGCCTGTGTCGGTGTAGCACCTGTAGCCTGATTCAATTCATAGAACCCGTTCGAATTGAGTGCATTAAAGAACTCCCTACAAGCTTCCAGACATCTGGTCCAAAGGTCGGAACGATAGCCTCCATACCATACCAATAACTGTCGTTCTGCTTCAGAGCTTCCTCCTGCAAATCCTTGGTTATCATTGAATAGCGGCGAAGCAGCAAATTGTAAGATTTTGCATTTCAATGCCATGGCTCCCGCTTTGGTCCAATGTCCCGTATTAGTACTATTCGTCGATCCTGTATTGCCGTTATAGGCCCATTCCAACGATCCGGAGTTTATTGCATCGTCCAACATGCTAACCATATAATTCACGGTCTCTTCTACAGTGGCACGCGGCATACTATAACTGGATTCAGTTCCGGAAAATGATGCGTAAATCAACGGTAATCCTCCATAATGACGGAACAAATCAAAATAACGAGCAGCAATCAGACACTTGGCTTCCGCAACCAGCCTCTTCTTTTCCGTTTCATCCATTCCGGGTACCCGTTCTATATTTTCCATTAATATCCAGCACCAGCGCACTACTTCCCATACCATCTCACGAGTATATCCGAACTTGTCACCACGTTGCCCATAATTAGCCGTATGTGAACCATTATAATAACGATTATAAATAGTAGTACTCGAATAGTGTAGTTGCCAACAATCTGTCAATGCCTCAAACTTCCCCAAATAAGGATTTGATGTTTCAGGAACACCATCTTCTTGATTCTTGTTTATATAGGGTAATCCATAATATTGTCTACTGTAACAAGCGGTCAGGAACTGGCGCGTATACTCGGCACTGTTAAAAACCGTATCAATGGTAGCAGACCCTCCCGGAGCTTTCTCCAGAAAGCTGTTACCGAATTTTATCTCGTCCACGCAGGAAGTAGAAGCTACGCAAACTACTGCTCCCATTATCGCACCGACAAGCCATTTATTTTGTAATCTCATTGTATTTTCCTTTCCTATATTAGAATCCTAGTTTCAAGCTCAATGTATAAGTTTTAGTCAACGGGTAAGTAGGCGCATTACTTGCAGTCGCTTCCGGGTCACCCCACAAATAAGGAGAGAACGTCAACAGATTATACCCACTAAATGCTAGCTGACAAGTAGTTAATCCCAATTTTTTCATCAATGGAAACTGGAAATTGTATGCCACCTGAAGAGTTTTCAAGCGCAAATATTTCGCGTCTTTCTCAAATAGAGTAGAAGTCGCATAGTTATTGGAAGCATTCACCTGGGTAGCCCGAGGATATTCTGCACTTTGCGATGGATTCTCCGGTGTCCAGGTATGATCCAAATGATAGGACAGCAAGCCTCCGGCATTACTACCAGCAGAAGAAACGAACGGTTGACGGAAAACATCTGATATCATACGGCTCACATTCCATGCTCCCGTCCATTGTGTATTCACTTCCCAGTTCTTCCAGCTAAATCCCAAGTTCAAACCAATCATGTATTCCGGATCATCCGTAAAACCATAATCATAACTCATATCGTTTGCGTCTATCTTACGGTCACCGTTCAAATCGACGTATACAGCATCTCCATTTTCCAGTACTACAGAATGAGTTGGAAAAGGACGGTTGAAAGTCTTCTCATACAGTTCAGGCGTACTTTCATCATAATACCGCCAGAATACATATTGGCTCCGAGAACCGATACGATGATTCTTTCCATACTGATAATCATTGTCCTGTGGCGCTTCCTTCCGTTCTATGATTTTATTCTGGTTATAAGAAAGATTCATTGTCGCCCAATAACGGAAGTTTTTACCTATCTTATCGTTCCACTTCAAAGAAAGTTCCCATCCCCAACTATTCACTTCACCAAGATTGGCATATGGAGTTAAGAAGCCCAACATACCCGGAGCCGTACCATCTCGCAACAAGATGTCCCAACGATGTTCACGGAATACTCTGCAGTGGCACTCAAACGGTCATCAAAAAAATTGATATCAATACCGTAATTACGCTTGAAAGCCTTTTCCCAAGTTACATCCGGATTATTTTTCGAGACTTCACGCGCCCCATTTGTAACAGTATTACTGGTAATACCGAACAAATAGCCCCAAGCATCGGCAGCTTCACCACTGGCATAAATACGGTCAATTACTTTATCCAGATTTACACTATACGGATCTGCCAAATACATAAAACGAGCAGCATTCCTGTCAGGTTTATCATTGCCTACAAGTCCAAAACTAGCACGCAACTTCAAAAAGCTGACTACCGATTTCAAAGGTTGGAAAAACTTTTCCTCACTCATCAGCCATCCTACAGACCCCGCAGGAAAAGCAGAGAAACGCTTATCCGGCGCAAAATTTTCAGAACCATTATAACCAACATTGAACTCTGCCATGTAACGGTTCATCCAGTCATAAGTTATACGCCCTACTAAACCTACATATCCTTTGGGAATATCAGAATAAGTGGATGGATAATATGATTTAGACTGATTATAAAGCAATAAGCCACCTACCGTATGCCCACCGAAAGAACGATTATAATTGAAGCCGGCTTCCATATACCAATCACGGGATTTCCCTGTACCACTGGTGTAGCTGACATCTGTGTACTTACTATTATCAACAGGACGAAGTCCGACATTTCCTTCATCAACCAATACGGGATTATAGGTCATTTCAGTACCACCTGACATATATTTGTAGACAGTAAATGAACTGTTATATGAGCCCTTCAGCCTGAATGATAGCCCTTTGGTCAGGAAATCAAGATTCTGATTCAGGATCAAGTCGGCATTCAGCGAGTTATTATTGGTTTGAGTAGCACCACTTCCATAATACGTAAATGGATCGATATCGCCCACGAACGGGAGTTTCAGACCATCATCATGAGTATCGGCAGTACTGTAAACCAATTTATTGTCTACAAATCCGGCACTTCTGAACGGAGTAGAATAATAGATATTCTTAACCATTCCCGAAGATCCTTGACTGGTGCGCGGCTTATCTGAAGTATTCACATTACCGGCAACATTAAAGGAGATAGTAGTTGTTTTAGTTACATCCATATCCAAATTGCTACGATAATTAAAGCGCCGGTACTGGTAACTGATATTATACGGCAAATTGAACTCATTGAAAAGTCCTCCTTGAGTATAAGCACCTGCTGATATAAAGTAACGCACCTTATCCGTTCCTCCTGATATGTTGACATTATGTTGGCTTTGAAGCGTAGCATCTCCCATAATATAATCTGTCCATTTGATACTTGGGAAACGAATAGGATCCGTACCATCCTGGAATTTCTGAATCACTGCATCACTAAATACAGGAGAGGCTCCGTCGTTCCTGTTCATCGCATTGTAGAATGTAGCATATTCATAAGAATTAGCTTGCTCTACCAATTTTGTCGGTGCTAGAATACTTGCAGAAGTAGTGAATGATATCCTGGCTTTTCCTTCCTTCCCTCTCTTGGTAGTAATCAATATTACCCCATTGGCACCACGCACACCAAATACGGCTGTAGCCGAAGCATCCTTCAAAATGGTTATACTCTCTATTTCATTCGGGTCAATATCGTTCATGCCACGTTCGACACCGTCCACCTGAATCAATGGAGCAGCATCCGACCACGTAGCCTTACCGCGGATAAAGATATCAGCAGCATCCGAACCCGGTTCACCGGAATATTGCACAGTGGTGAGACCCGTCATCTGACCACCTAGGATATTAGCAACAGAACCTACTGATGTACGTGTCAAGTCTTCACTTTTCACACTAGCAATAGCACCTGTCATCGTCACCTTTTTTTGTACGCCATAGGCTACAATTTCTACTTCCTGAAGAGTGGTCGCATCTTCCACCAATATGACACGCATATCATTTTTGGCAACAACAGTCTTTGCTTCAAATCCTATAAAGGATATTTTCAATTTCGTACCGGCAGACACATTGAGTCTGAATACACCGTCAATATCAGTAATTGTACCGGTAGTAGTGCCTTCGGCAACTACATTTGCCCCGATAATCGGTTCTCCTTTCTCGTCTACCACTATTCCTTTAATGGCGCTTTGTTGCTGCACCTTGTCAATGGCAGCAGAAGCCGGCTGAAATCCCAATGCCGGCACTAAAGTAACCATGGAGAAAAACAGGGCAACAGGCAAAGCAGTCCTTTTTATATAGTTTTTCTTATTCATATTTATCTCATATAAGTCATCATAATGTTCTTAGAAAGCAAGCATCATACGGAATACTCCTGCAGTACTTCCAGCACTACGATAAGGAGTAGATATTCCACCGGAAACAAGATTGTGTTGATATACGACATACGAATTTCCCGGACGCTCATTTGAACTCCAATAACGGGAACCATTACCACCATTCTCTATGAGCTCCTCACCACCTGCAGCAGCTATCTTTGTATTGACAGTAGATACGACATCTACCAAGTCTGCTAATTCTCTTAGTGAAGGAAGAAACCACTCACAAGCACTGGCAGGCACAGGAACAGCAGTGCGATAAGCATTTATATAATTCAATGCGCCATCACATGCTAACGTTTTATTAGGAGAGTTTTCCATCAATACCGCATTGTTATAACCCAGTATCCCCGGAAGCGGGTCTCTTGTTTCTGAACTGATAAATTTACCCATCCAATCTTCATCAGTTGTAAACCAACTACCATAAAAGAAATCTCTTGAATTGGCAAACGGAGCAACCTTTGTTCCATTAACATCCGCATTATTCAAAGCAATCACCAGTCCATGTTTACAATTCGGATAATCCCGACGTAACGCATCATTATCCTCTGTATAAGAAGGATCGGCAGGAAGTGCTGACGGTTGAGGATTCCCCACATAGCACACAATACCAATTACATTATCGGGGACGGTTACCGCATCTTTACTTACAATTCTTCCATCAGCACAATAATAATCACCAACTGCCAATGTGAAGTCTATCTTATTAGGATCATTAATCGTATACTTTTTCGCTGTTCCATTTTCTAAAGAACCATCGGCAGTATATTCCATGTTCCTTACGCCTTCATAAGTACCTTTGATAGAGAAAGGCTTATTCGGATTTACAAGGAAACGGTAAGTATCCGTACTTTCCTGATAATAAGGGGTTACATCAACATCATTCAATGTAAACGAACCTACACCTGCGGGTAATGTATAGTCATCTATATTCGCATTGGTAAAATCATAAACGATTTCCGGCATTTGTATAACGGCAAGTGCCATCTGGTGCTTCATAGTGAAAGCTATTTTACCTTTCAGGCGGTCACCATCTACAGCCCCGATACTCGTCATCAGATCATACTTCGTATATTCCCCTTCACTCTGATCTGCTCCGACTTTCCAATTGTTCACATACGTCTCGAACGGGTTTGTCTTAGCCGGTTCAAAAGTAACATTCGGGTCATAAGGATAATAAGCATAGAAATTCATTCTCTGAAATTCAGAACCTTTGTATTCAATCTCATCACCACCGTCATCCAATGTCCAAATACCATCCTGCATGGTGAATTTACGGTTGTTGATTTCTCCTACTATTGCCTCATTTCTCACTGCAAAGACCCCTATTGCATCTCCTTCAACAAACTTTGTAGAGTAATCACTTTCAGTTGCACGTGTCTTGTTTGCATCCATATCCTGGAAACCACCATCGAGCACGCTGATTTGGAAGCTCTGTAAAGAGTCCATATTTTCTCCGCTCATTTCTTCATCCTGCGAACAAGACACAAAAATGGCTGTACCGACCAGGAGAAGCATTGATATGTAATTATATACTTTCATAAATCAGATTATATTTTTCGTTAGTATTTCATTTGTTTTTTTCGATATAGGATAAAATTAATTCCCAACAGGTGTAGGAATTATTTCCTCTTCCGTTATATTCCAAGAAGGATTAGTAGTCTCCGCATCAGTTCCGGCTACACTCGGATCGGATTCAATAGTTCCTCCATCCTCATTCTGCCATCCGACAATCTGCGTTTCTTCAGTAATAGTCAGCACAAACGGATTATCTTTATACTCGTTTGCTTGAATCGTATAATTATAAGAAACTCCCGGTTTTAATTCTTTCAAATTAGGAAAGTGAACTTCATAGTAATAACCATTCATTCCTGCCTGTATGTAGACCTCATTACCTACCGTTTGAGGAAGTAGAATTGCCTGTATCGTGTAATTATCAGCTGACCCCACTTTTGTCCATACTATATCATCGTCCACTGTAGCAGGTTCCCCAGTAACTGTTGTTTCTCCTGTGTTCGGATTAAACGTTCCTTTTGTCCTTAAATTAATAAGATAACATGTAATATCCGATAAAGTCACATTCTCACCTGCTGTGAAGGTAAGTTTAATACGGCTCATTACATGGTTGAATGCTAGTTTTACATTCGGAGTTTCGGCAGTTGCTTTTCCAGCTGCATAAAGGAAATCAATTTGCTCACGTGCAGCCGCTGTTGCTTGATTTTCACTATTAGTAGACACCTCGACAGCTATCGGTTCTTCTCCGGAAGTTCCTGTAAAAGGATAATAAGCCGTTACGTCATACTCTTGAGTTCCCAGAACCCAAATATTCTCTGCATATCCACTTTTTGCCGAAAACAGACTATTTTCACCACCAGTGTATTCATATTCAATATTTACTTGTCTGGAACCGCATGTAATTCCCACTAAGTCACCCATTTCCCAGCTCGTTTCCGTAGCTCTAGTTACAAGTTCACTTGCCTCTTGGTTATTAATCACTGCACTGAAGGAAACCTTCGCACCCGACTCTCCTGCAAACTTGATATCAGATTCTTTCACGTCATTACTGCACCCTGCCATGAGTAGCAAAGCCAAAGCAGCCGTTACATAGTTTATTTTCATACCATGTTTTTTAAAGTTAAACAAATATATTTTCATTATTAAATTCTCTATATGTTATAGGGAATAGCTCTCGGAATTCATCCTTCCCGATAGCAGTAAATAAGAGACAGTGTTTTCCATAGTTTATCATACTTCAAAATATTAAGTTAAACAAAAGTTAGATTTATATTTTGGAGTGAAAACATTGTATATCAATAGCTTATTAAATGACAGAAATTACCTTTAGACAATAATAGGGCAACCGTTGAGGATTATTCAACGGTCAAGAGGAATATGGAAACAGAAGAAGTATCTCACGATGATGGGGCACAAAGAAAGCAATGCTTTATAATAGCTGATCTAATATTTCTCTAAATACTTTATCAGCATGTTCCTGCATAATTTTAATATAATTGAATATAGGACGATTGTTTTTCATACTGTGCCCTATACAATACTCTATCTTTTCAATCTGGATTCCTAAATTGTATCCATGTTGTGCAAATGTTTTTCGAGCGGAATAGTAAGTCACCTTTTTATTTATCTCGGAAAGTCTCGTTACTTTATCTATATGTCGGAAGATTAAACTGTATATCTGTCTATAAGACGAATATTTCCCAAATTTCAAATATCCATCCCTAGCCAGATATTTATTTATGATAGCTTTTGCTTCGGATTGCAAGGTAAACACAATCTCATTCTCTCCTTTTTTACTATTACGTGTTTTATGACGCACGTACCGCATATAGTTTTTATCTTTGAAATTATATGCCAACAAGTCCCTTAGATTAATGCCACCTAAATAATAAGTAAGCATAAAAACATCCCTTACTATTGACAGAGTAGGCTTAAAAAGACGGACATCCCGTATTCTCTTTAATTCTTCGACGGATAAGTCAAGTTCTCGTACATTACTAACAGGCATTTTAAAAAAAATAAAAGGATGGATAGAGTAATTTACATAATTCATTTTTCCCGCATAATTCAATATTACTTTTAGTAGGGTCAAATAAATCCTGATAGTTGTATCTGTCAGATTCTCTTCGTGAAGAACTTTTGCGAATTCCTGTATATGGAGAGGGGTTAACTGGATTAAGGGAAAATCCCCTTTCATATACTTAATGAATCTTTCTGAAGCTATCTTATAAAGTTTGTAAGATTTCTCTCGTTCTTCTCCTTTCATGAAATCCATATATTCCTTCGCAACAGTTTGAAAAGTGATTCCTTTTTTTTTCTGTTCATAAGCTATAATATGGATTAGCTCAGTGCATGAGATTGCTGGCAAATAACTAATTGATGTAACAATCTCCTCATATTCATTTATTAGTTTTCGAAGGCATGCATTCATGTTTGTAGCATTTTCATGTCTTACTACTCTACCATTTTTTAACTGAGTAGCAGATTCTAAAATAAACTGCGTAGATATATATCTGGTTTTCGAATGATGTGCAACTGCTATCCTTATCCGATGCCTGCCATTTGATAGTTTTTTAGTTGGAACAATTACAATTGAAAAATTTGCCATATCTTTTTAGGTTTATAAATTACTATTTCTCATACAATAAAATAGAAACAAAAAGGTTCATAGCTATTGGTGGCTAATTAAAAAACGAACCCATAACATGGAATATCGTGCAAAAGACGGTATTTTCCATACATTTGTACGATTCTGCATTGCTATATTTTGATTTAGTCGTTATGTTTGCAACACTTTTTCACAGATAGAGTATGAAAAACTTCTTTAAAAAGAGAATCTAACTTTTGTTTAACTCTATAATAAAAACAAGATGTAAATATATTAATATCATATAATATATTACACTACTAAACATCTATAGAATAATACGTTATAAGAAATATCTATAAAGAAAAACAAAAAATCTTCAATAGAAGAAAAATCAACAATAAAAGATCTATAAACCAATATTTTATAACTTAATAATTAAAGTATGAAAAGCAACAAAAAAGGTAATCACCTGTACGCCTATAAGGATACTATCCGACGGCTATTTCTCCTCACTTTGTTTTCTTTTTTAATAGTAGAATCTTATGCCCAGAATAAGACAATTTCGGGCACAGTTACAGATTTCACCGGAGAACCGGTTATTGGTGCCAGTGTATTGGTTAATGGTACTACTAATGGTACAATTACTGATTTAAATGGCAAGTTTTCTCTTTCCAATGTGCCAATAAAAGGTACAATCACTATCACTTATATAGGATATAAAAAACAAGAAGTATCCGTAGCAGGAAATACCAACTTTAAAATTACTCTTCAAGAAGATACCGAGACCTTAGACGAAGTAGTAGTTGTAGGCTATGGAGTACAGAAAAAAAGTGACGTAACCGGTGCTATGGCTCGCGTAGGTGAAAAAGAACTGAAAGCAATGCCTGTAAGAAATGCGCTAGAAGGGATGCAAGGTAAAACAGCCGGTGTAGATATTACATCCAGTCAGCGTCCCGGAGAGGTGGGCAACATTAATATTCGTGGACAACGCTCTATTAATGCGGAACAGGGTCCACTGTATGTGGTAGACGGTATGGTAATTCAAAATGGAGGCATTGAAAATATCAATCCTTCCGACATTGAAGCTATTGACATTTTAAAAGATGCTTCAGCCACAGCTATTTATGGTTCACGTGGTGCCAACGGTGTGATTCTTGTAACTACCAAAAAAGGAAAAGAAGGTAAAGTGACCCTAAACTATTCCGGTACTGTCACTTTTGAAACGCTACACGATGTTACAGAAATGATGTCTGCCGCCGAATGGTTGGATTATGCCCGCTTAGCCAAATACAATGCAGGTTCTTATGCTTCTGCCACTCCAACTTATGAAGCCGATAAAGCTGCATTTGGTAGCGTAACTGCTTCATGGAAAAACATCGAAAAAGCATGGGTAAATGGAGTCTACGATCCATCTTTAGTAGGATCATATGACTGGGCTTCGCACGGTAAACAGACGGGGATCACTCACGAACATACCTTAAGTGCATCCGGAGGGTCTGACAAATTCCAAGGCTATGCCTCATTCGGTTATTTGGATCAGAAAGGTACACAACCAGGGCAAGCATATGAACGTTATACGTTAAAAACCTCATTTGATGTGACTCCTGTCAATTGGTTCAAAATGGGATCTTCAATTAATGCATCTTATTCCACTCAAGACTATGGATATAGTTTCTCCAAGTCTGTAACCGGTTCGGGTGATTTCTATAGCGCATTAAGAAGTATGATTCCGTGGACAGTACCTTATGACGAAAACGGTGAATATGTCCGTTATCCGAGTGGGGATGTAAATATCATCAACCCTATTCGTGAATTAGACTACAACACCAACCAACGCCGCACTTTCCGTGCTTCTGCCAGTTTGTATTCGCAAATTGATTTCGGTAAAATCTGGAAACCACTGGAAGGCTTATCTTATCGTCTTCAGTTTGGTCCTGAATTCCAATTCTACACTTTAGGAGTCGCTAATGCAGCAGATGGTATTAATGGAGATGGTAACAATGGCGCACAATACAAGAACGAACAAAAACGTGCATGGACATTGGATAACCTGATCTATTATAACAAAGCCCTGGGTCAACATAATTTAGGCATGACATTGATGCAATCCGCTTCTGCCTACCATTACGAGATGGGAGATATGAGAGCTACTAATGTAGCCTCATCAGATGAGCTCTGGTATAATATAGGATCTGCCGGTACACTAAACTCTTTTGGCACAGGTCTGACCGAGACTCAAATGGCATCTTATATGATTCGTCTAAACTATGGTTATAAAGATAAGTACTTATTGACAGCATCTATGCGTTGGGACGGCGCCTCTCAATTAGCCGAAGGGCACAAATGGGCAAGTTTCCCTTCTGCTGCTATCGCATGGAGAATGGATCAGGAAGATTTCCTGAAAGACATCAGTTGGCTGAATCAGTTGAAACTTCGTATAGGTATGGGTGTTACAGGTAATGCGGCAATCAAAGCATATGCAACTAAAGGCGCTATCACAGGCTTATACTATAACTGGGGACAGAATGAGTCATCCTTGGGCTATGTACCTTCAGATCCTTCACAGAAGGAACCCGCCAAAATGGCTAATCCAACTCTAGGCTGGGAAAGAACTACACAATACAATGTCGGTGTTGACTATGGTTTCTTTAATAACCGACTTACTGGTAGTATCGATGCATACAAAACGAAAACTGATGATTTGTTACTAGAAATGTCAATTCCTTCACTAACGGGTTATGTTTCTACTTATGCCAATGTAGGTAAAACATCCGGATATGGTATTGACCTACAAGTAAATGCAATACCTATACAAACAAAAGATTTTTCGTGGAGCACTACTTTAACATGGTCAATGGATAGAAACAGAATCGACGAATTGTCTAATGGTAGAACAGAAGATGTGAACAATAAATGGTTTGTCGGTGAGGAAATCGGTGTTTATTACGACTGGGTATATGATGGCATCTGGAAAACAGAAGAAGCCGAAGAAGCTGCCAAATACGGACGTAAACCGGGACAAATCAAAGTGAAAGATTTAAATAATGATGATACAATAGATGCCAATGACGATAAAAAAATTGTAGGTCACACACGTCCACGCTGGACAGGTGGATGGAGTAACACTTTCAGCTATAAGAATTTTGAGCTATCCTTCTTTATTTTATCACGTTGGGGATTTACTGTTCCACAGGGAGCTGTTACTCTTGACGGTCGCTATATGCAGCGTAAAATAGACTATTGGGTAGCCGGTACAAATGAGAATGCAAAATACTATTCACCCGGTTCCAACGGTGAAGGAGCCGATGCCTTTAACAGCGCAATGAACTATCAGGATGGCTCATACATCAAAGTTCGTAATATCTCATTGGGTTATAACTTTACCCCACAACAATTAAAGAACTTGGGTATCAATAATTTGAAGCTATATGTTCAAGCCATGAACCCATTCAATATCTATAAAGCATGTGACTTTTTGGATACAGACTTGGTAAATTATGACAATAATACCAAAACATTTGGTTCACCTACCACTTTGAAGAGTTTTGTAATAGGTGTCAACATCGGATTCTAATAAACAAATTAAAGTAAAGACATTATGAAATTAAATAGAATATTATTTGCTGCTTTAATAGCCAGCATAACAGGAAGCTCGATCACTTCGTGCAGTGAATCTTTCCTTGATGAGAATTTAACAACTCAATATAGTACCGACCGCTTTAAGACACAAGAAGGTCTTGATGAATTAGTGACTGGAGCCTATCAGAAACTGAAATTCAAATTCAACTATATATGGGGGATTCAGTGCTACAACATGGGAGTAGATGAATTTACTGATGCTAATAATGTTATTCCAGCATGGAATCACTATAGTCAAGATTTAAATTCATCTGAAAATGCCGCTAACCAACCTATCTGGGACAATTACTACGGACTGGTTGAACCCGCAAACATATTGATCCAAAACATACCTCAATATTATAACCAAAGTTCACCTACATACAACACACGCTTGGGAGAAGCACACTTTCTAAGAGCCTATGCTTATTTCGAATTAGTGAAGCAATTTGGTGGTGTGCCGTTGAAATTAGTTCCGTCTACAAGCGCGGAAACATATTTTACACGGAATTCTGCTGAAGAAATATACACACAGGTTATATCTGATTTTGGAGAAGCCTACAGACTACTTCCGGATAAAGGTGAATCAATCGGACGAATTAACAAATATGCTGCTGCCCATTTCCTTGCAAAAGCACATTTATTCCGTGCCTCCGAATTGTACAGCGATTGGAATAGTAATTATATAGCATCCGACCTCGATGCTGTTATTCAATATGGTTCGGAAGTTGTAGACGCACATCCGTTGTGTAATGATTATGTAGAACTTTGGGACTATGAACAGCCGAACGGAGCCAATGAAAAAGTAAGTGAAGTGATTCTAGCAGCTCAATTCTCTAATGATGAATCAACATGGGGACGTTATGGAAACCAGATGCATCTTTATTATCCGGCCGTATACCAAGGTAATGATATAGGTGGATGTAAACGTGACATCTCCGGAGGACGTGAATTCTCATACGTAAGTGCTACAGAGTATACCATGCAGGTATTTGACCGTGTCAATGACTCTCGTTTCTGGAAATCATTCATCACCTGTTATGGAGCCAACGAAACCAAAAGTGCTCCCACCTGGACAGCAGAAGATATGCCATACGCTCCGGCAGGTGTAAAAGAAGGTGACAAACGTTTCAGTGGAGGTGAACTCGGTATGAAATACATCGTGAATGACCCGGGAGACAATCGCTATGAGAAATATCCCAACGCTCCGGCATATACTGTTTTGAAAGATGGAAAAATGTGTAACACGTATACATATGTACGCTATTTCAAAGGACAGGAACACAGCTGGAATATAAATGAGAAAACAGGTAATTATTACGATATCATACCTCACAAGCGTTCAGTAGCTTTATCTAAATTCCGTGATGGTTATCGTGTTTCCATCGCATCTCAATTCGGTACTCGCGATGCTATCATCGCCCGTTCGGCAGATGATGTACTAATGGTTGCCGAAGCATATATTCGTAAAGGTGAAGCCAATTATGACAAAGCTGTCGAATGGATGAACAAACTACGTGAACGTGCCGGTTATAAAACTGGTGAAGACCGTAGTAAGAACGTAGATGGTGGACAAGCTTATAAGAATAATCCTTATTGTTCCGGGAAAGGAGGCGGTCACTCCTCCGAAGGTGCTATTTACTGGGAAGAAAACACCTATTATGAGTCAAACAATATCGAACAGGAGACTACTGCTTCTACCAAAACTACGATGAAATTAAATAGTGTGGCAGACGTTTATAACTCTACAGTCGACACTCCTATCTACAACGAACTGGGATGTACATCCAATGCTGACAAAATGATGTGCTTCCTATTAAATGAACGTACCCGTGAGCTTTGTGGCGAATTGCAACGCTGGGAAGATCTGGCACGTACCAAGACGTTAGACGCCCGCTGGCATAAATTCAACGACGGTGCCAGCAGAGGTCTTGGCGAATTCAAATCGGAGAAACATTACTATCGTCCGATCCCCCAAGCCTTCTTGGACGGTATCACCAATTCAAATGGTTCTGCACTAAGCAATGAAGAAAAGAAAGCAATGCAGAATCCGGGATATTAAGATAAACAACTAAACTTATTGCCACTTGGCACTCTTTGAAATAGTATTCCTAATCAAAGAGTAGCAAGTGGCAATATTATTTCTTATATTTCCGTTGTTTTTCACTTCGTCTTCCTCATAAACATCTTAATCTGTTCACTAATCTGCTCCATCCCCTTTATCGAAGGATGACCGCTCTTTTTGTCAATATCATGCAGTTCAATACAATCAATGTTATAGTGATTGCAGATAGCTCTGACTGATTCATTAAACTCTTCCTTTAAACCAGAGTTCAGCAGAAAGTAGATTTCAACATTAGGATAACGATCAATCATGTGGTCAAGCAGATATGCCATAGCCGGACGGAATGTATATAAATCTTCCTTGGTCCACCCTTCATACTTGTAATCCCCAAGCGGTGAGCCGGCCCAACAATCATTCGTTGCACCGAAAATAAAGATGATATCCGGACATCCCAGCTTATCCATACGGGTAATAAAAGAACGATCCGAATAATCAGCCTGATTATAACCGGTATTACAAATCGTTGCACCGGAAAAGGAGTTGTTGACACAAAGGCGGCAGTTATTCTCTTTGATGAATTTATGCCACCAGGTCTGCTTTACGGAAGTTACATCCGTTTGCTGTCGCGGAGAAACATAATACCAAATGCTATTGGTATCGGGTTGCAGGTATCCTTCAAATGTTGAATACGAATCGCCTAAAATAGATATAGATTTCAGGCTTTGAGCAAAGCTGATACTGCTATATAGAGTGATTAGCAGTAATAAATAAAAGGATTTCTTCATCTTAGCATAAAGTTTTCAATTTTGCTGCTAAGATACTACATTATACTAAAATTATAGCATGAAATTTTCTGCTACTTTCAGGAAAGGGTCATTTCCCTTTCCTATCATAAGTCACATTCTTTTCCACTACATTCTCTACATTATTCACTTTCTTCACGAACTCCTTTACCTCTCCTACTTTTACATCCCTAATCATTACATTCTTAGCCGGAAGTTTGGAGTTACCTTTCAGTTCGTAAATAGCATCTGCCGATTCACAAGTCACCTTATCCATATAAATACCATCAATACGAGTAATTCGTTCTTCATAAGTAGGTACCAGATCTTTCCATTGGTATAACACTTCGGTATCTATTTCGAGTACACGTTGAGCCGTTCCTGCCTTTACATTCTTCATATAAACATTCTCTATAAATCCACCTCTGCGATGATTGGTCTTCACAAAAAAAAGGCGCATCACAGAATTCGGAGCAGTGCAGTCATGCATATAAATATTCCGTATTCCTCCCGATATTTCACTTCCGATACCAAGTAAAGTATGTCCTTTTAGAATCTGACAATTACGGATAACGATGTTTTCACAAGGAGTATTCAACCGCCAAGCATCCTGATTACGTCCGGCTTTAATCACTACTGCATCATCCCCCTGATCGAAAGAGCAATCTTCCACTAAAAAGTTACGGCTCATTTCAAAATCAATACCGTCATTATTATGTCCATGTGCTTTTACATCGAGATTACGCACTAATCCCCCGTCACACATATAGAGATGAATGGTCCAAAACGGACTTTCACGAATCTTAAACCCATCCAATAAAACATTCTTGCAACGATTGAAATGAATCAAGTGCGGACGAAGATGATTCTCTCCTACTGCCATTTGACGTTCAATAACAGGAACATCGGTCGAAGCTTTCGTATATAACTCTTTCAATGCCTCCAAATGAGGTTGAGGACGTTTGAACCATACTTTCCAGGTATCCATCTTCGGCTGAAGAGTCCCTTTACCTGTAATCGCCACGTTCTCACATTCAAAAGCATAGAGCAATGGCGAATAATTATAACATTCCAAGCCTTCCCATGAAGTCATCACTGCCGGAAGATAATCAGAAGGATTATCCGTAAAATACAAAACCGCATTCTCCTCCAAATAAAGATTCACATTACTTTTAAAATGAATGGGGCCGGTCAGCCATGTACCTGCCGGAACAACAACACGTCCGCCACCGGATTGGTTACACGCTTCAATAGCACTAGTAATTGCTTTTGTATTATCTACTCTTCCTCCATTGACGGCACCGAAGTCTGTAATTATAAAGTCCTTATCAGGATAGATAAACACTTTAATAGGTTGCATCGGAAAAGGAGCGGTTACTTTAAGCACTTCATAGTTGCCATTTTTCGAAGTAAAAGAAGCGGCTAACAAATAAAAACAGGTACAAGTTATTAAACTTAGAAAATATCTTTTAATCATATCATTACTCTATTATCCAACATACCAAGATAAAACATTCTTAGTTATTTCACACTCTGAAAATCGGGAATTCGTTTCACATTAGCGCCTTTCATTACTCCCTTCTTTATTGCTTCATTTGTGGCTGTAATTTCTTGTTTTACTTTCTTATAATAATCTTTTGTTAGCCCATTGGCTATGGCATCTGACTCTGTTGCCGCCCAGAAATATTGATAATCTGTCAATATCAGATCCGGTGCCACTTTTGCGAAAAAAACAGAATCTCCTTCAAATTTTTCACGCAAATCTCCTAAATAAATAGTATCCGCCGGATTTATTTTCTTATCATTTTGAGATTTATTACTCGAATTACCAACACAAGAAGCAATTAATATTCCTCCAATCAAAAAACAATAGTTCAACAGTCTCATAATAAATAATTTAATTGTAACATAATTCTTTTCAACACTTATTTCACTGAAAACACCAATACACCCGCTGTAGGAATCTCTGTAGTCCCGATCAATGCTTTGGCTCCCTTCGATAAGTTGAAGGTATAAGGCTGATCTGAATAGTTTAATACAATTCCTAACCCATTCCGGTATTCCATTGTCACGCCATAAGGCAAATCCATTACCGGGATATTCAGTTGTGCATATAGCTTTTTCAATATATCTTTTTCCAATGCTCCGTTGTGGCTGTCCACTCCAACATAAGTAATCGTACCTTTCCCCAGTTTGCGGAAAGTCACAGCCGGACTTCCTTCATAGAATTCGTTCTTATAAGTAGCCCATATTTGAGCATCTGCCGGAGGATTCAGAATCTCTCCCCATGTATTCCAGGCATACTCTTTTCCGTTCATAACAACAGTACCGGGATCTTCGGGAAGAAGCAAATCATAAAAGTTCATTTCATTTCCGGTCAGCGGAGTAATCATAGAGCCAAAAGGAGCCTCCGGAAGACGGCCATAACGATCCTTCTGTGCCGTACGACAAGTAAGAATAAGGTTTCCGCCATTCTTCACATAAGAAATCCATTTGTCCACCAGTTCTTTATCAGCTAATTGATAAGCTGGCGCAATGACGACCGGATAATCGGACAAGTTCTTGGCTTCTGATATAAAATCGACAGGTGCTCCGAATGATTTTAAGGTACGGTAATACTTTTCAATATGTGCAAAAGTATCCCATGTCCGATTCTGCTTCTGCCGCTCGATACTCCAGGAATTTTCATGATTGAAAAGAATTGCAGTACGACGGGCAAGGTAATCGGCAGGTTTGGTTTCACGGGAAGAGCTATGTTTACGAAGTTCACGAATCTCCTTTATAAATGTCTCATATTCTCTTCCGCCGGGAGTAACAGTCACTCCGTCCGTGCCGACAATTCCGTAATGATATTGTTCCGTGCCGTAAAGAGGCTGGCGATAACGATAGGTGCAGATAAAATCACTTCCACCGGCAAACACACTCCACATCCACAGACGAACTGCGCCCGGAAGAGGTTGGGGATTGATACTGCCCCAGTTCACCTGTCCCGGCTGTAATTCCATCACACCATAAGTTCCCTGTATCGGACGGAAAAAGTCATTTGCCCAAGCTATCCGCAACGGATTACCTACCCGGTAGCCTCGACGACCAATCCCCTCATTATCACCATATACCATATAACGGGTATAACTTTGAAAATCAAGCGAGGGGCTACCACCGATGTGACCTTCATCATAATTCGGTATATAATTCGTAGTCACCCATTGGTTCTTTGCATATTTCTTTATCAACAGACATTGTTCGTTCAGGAAATCATTGGTTTGTGATGCAGCAAAACGACGATAATCCAAAATTTGATGATGATTCATGAACATCTGTACGCGCTTGGGAAGCGTTATTTCATCAAAGGACGAATAAGCCTCACTCCAGAAAGCAGTTCCCCATGCATTATTTAAAAGTTGAATGTCATTATTATATTTGGCACGAAGAAAATCACGGAAAGCAAGCTCCGCTTTCGGATTATAATCAAACTGTACAGCAGGTTCGTTGTCGAGTTGCCATCCGATAATACGGGAGTCATTGCCATAGTGCTGCGCCAGTTTTTCAATCATCTTGTATGATAATTCCCTGTAAAGAGGCGAAGCAAATGAAGCATGTTGGCGAGCACCGTGGTCAAGTATCGTTCCATCCTCATTCTTCAATAGAATTTCGGGATATTTCCGGCTCATCCATACAGGAGGAGTAGCAGTAGAAGTACACATGATAACTTTCAAATCATACTTGGCTGCCAAAGCTACAGCTCTGTCCAGCCAGGCAAAATCATAGCGCCCCTCTTCCGGTTCCAGTTGCGCCCAGGCAAACTCGGCAAAATGGGTAAATTCAAATCCCAGTTCATGCATTTTCTTGAAGTCACGTTCCCACTGGCTCTCATCCCAGTGTTCGGGATAATAATAGACACCCGTCAAAGTCAGGTCTTTATCATCAAACCAGGGAGAAGTTTCAATTACAGTCTTTTGAGCTTGCTTCTGTTGAGTTCCGGTTGCCAGTCTCTCTGCTGCCTGTATTCCAGTAGAAACGGTTAATAGACCGGCACAGAAAATAGCCAGAATTTTACTTTTTACCATATACTTCATAAATTCGATTGATTATTAGCGTTATAAAACGTTATTCATATATTTTCCATTCCCACAAACCGGCATCTCCCCTGCGAATATGAAGACGGAGATAACGTGTCTCTCCTATCTCCCTAGCAATGTGTGGAGAGCATACTTGCACTTTGCCTTGTTCGGCACATGTCTGCCAATGTTTTCCGTCGATAGACTTCTCCAGTCGCCAGGTATGTCCTTCAGTGGGACGGGTAAAATAGAACTGGCACTCCCCGACCTTACGGATTTCCTTTAAATCGACTGTAATAAACGGACTGCTATCCGTATCAGCCGCCATCCAACGAGTTCCATTCGATTCGTCAGCTACATGGGCAGCCTGATAAGTATGCGTGCGGGTATAGCTCTTCACCGAACCTTTTTCGGGCAATGGTTGATTGGGTTGCGTTTCGATATTGACCACGGAAGTACGGGGAGATTTCTCACTGGAAGCATAAAAATGCGACTGTAATGCCAGATTCGGCCGGGTCTCTTGGGAAGCAGCCAGATAACCTACACCACGCATATCGGGGATTAATGTCTTTATCGTTCCATCGTCATTAAATTCCATCCGGTTAGCATACACTTGACGGGTAGTTCCGCCATCTCCGTATTCCAGATAGAGAAAAATATATTCATCCGTTCCCTCGTCATAAAACACGTTGCCATGTCCCGGTCCCCACACTTGATTTTCAGGAGAAGAGAATAAAAAAATGTCGTTCCCCTCCGGCTTTACAAAACCCGTCAAAGGAGACTCGCGACTCATCATATAAGCATTGACATAATTCTGATGACCACTCAACGTATAAATATAGTAATAGATACCTTTACGCTTAAACATCACCGGACCTTCGGAATATCCCTGGCGGACTGTTGCCAGAGTTACCGGCTCACCTTCCAGATGAAGCCTGTCCGCAGAAAGCCGTCCCGCATTCCGGCGACGCCAGAAAATATATCCTGAACCGTCGTCATCAATAAAAGGTTCTCCGTCAATATCATCAACGACAGCCGGGCTATCTGTTCCTTCTTCTCCGGGAGGCAAAAGCCCCTGTCCCTCAGTAAAATGGAAAGGACCGTCCGGGCGATCAGCTATGAGCACATAAGTTCCCATCTTGTCATCCGGTTTCACAAACGTAACGTATAAATAAAACTTGCCGTCCTGCTCAATCACTTTTCCAGGCGCCCAATACCGGAAATAACCCTTTTTCTTTTCACCTTTATCATTCGTGTAGTCATATCCTTTCGACCAATCGAACCCGCTGATATGGGAGCCTTCGAAACTCCAGTTCACAAAGTCTTTCGATTTCCATACGACAGGAGTTCCGGCACGTCCAAGTCCGTAATCCAGATCGGTAGTGCCATAAAGATAATAGGTATCACCAAATTTGGAGACAGACGGGTCCGCCAGATTATCGGGAATAAGCGGATTATAGTTCCGGTCGGCAATCAGTGCCTCTACAATGGAGGCATCCACTGCAAACGCCGTTCCATGACGAATCCCCCTCGGAAAAAAGACCTGATCGGACACATCTTCCCATGTTTCACCATAGTCCAAAGAACGAACAGCTCCATAACGATGGTCACGGTATTTATCAAAATAGACATAAAGCGTATCACCTACAAAAAGAGGAGCCGGACCTTCCGCCCAATATTTTCCTGTAATAGGTGCCGATACTTTGGTCGGGAATCCTTTTTCTATCTTCTTTGTACGCGTCACACGCAAATTCTTTTCCGGCGGATTGGAATTTTCATTCTTGACTACCATTATCAAGTCTTCCCGCTTCGGGTCTTTCACAATAGCGGCATCAATCACACTGAAATCTGGATTGAAGAACATCTTCGTCTTTGAGAAAGTACGAAAATCCTTCGTCGTTACATAATAAATACGATGATTCAGTCCCTTCTCACTTTCACTGGTAGCCACTTCTTTGTGACGGCCGGGAATCGTAGTTGCCCAAAAGATATAATAGGTTTGTGAAGGTTCATCATAAAACAGTTCGGGAGCCCAACAGTTATGTGCATCCGGCTCGTGCATCATCACAGGGATTGCTTGTTGCTCACTCCAATGAACCAAATCGCGTGAAGAGGCATATCCGATAATCCGGTCCGTCCAACTGGAAGTCCAGACCATGTGAAAAGTTCCGTCCGGCGACTGGCAAATGCTGGGGTCACGCATTAATTTATCTTTACCAACCGTAGGGGTAAGATAAGAACGTCCGCCATGTAAAGGCAGCCAGTTCAATCCATCATAACTATATGCTAAATGCAATCCGTCTTTACTGTCATTGATAAAATAAGAAAAGAGGTAAGCTGTCTCACCGGCAAAGACTGTCATCACCGACCAAAGACTTAGAGCTATCCAGATTACTACTTTTTTCATGGTTCCTTATTAAGATTAAAAAGTTTACCTTGCAAAGATAAGGCATCTCCGCCCCTCCTCAAAGATAAAGAGCATGGACAATATTTCAAATCCATGTAGTTTTGTACACGAACGCTTTTAGATGTCCATTTTGATACAATATTCTATGTATCTGTACATCTTTCTATTTACTAAACCCTTAAAAAGCTCTACTTTAGCGGCAGATTTTAAAAAGAATGAAAAACATATCAACTCTATATATCATGAAACGACTTTTAGTAAGTATTGCTATCGTATTTATCTCCATACTGACCGTAGCGGGACAAAATCACTCTTTCAGTTTATCCGGCAAATGGAATTTCCAGATAGACCGGGAAGATACCGGCGTCAAGGAACAATGGTTCAAAAAATCCCTCGACGATTCTATCAACCTACCCGGCTCCATGCCCGAAAAATTGAAAGGAGATGAAGTGACCGTCCGTACCCAATGGACCGGAAGCCTCTACGACAGTTCTTACTACTTCAACCCATATATGGAAAAATACAGGATAGAGGGACAAGTAAAGCTACCCTTCTTTCTGACTCCCGACAAACATTATGTAGGTGTGGCCTGGTATCAAAAGAAAGTGACAATTCCGGCTGACTGGAAAGGAGAAAGAATCACTCTTTTTCTGGAACGTCCGCACATCGAAACTACTGTATGGGTAAATCAGCAGGAGCTTGGTATGCAAAACAGTCTTTGTGTTCCCCATGTCTATGACCTGACTGCTGCAACCACCCCCGGAAAAACGTACCTGATTACCATCCGTATCGATAATAGAATCAAAGAAATCAACGTAGGTCCAGATTCTCACAGCATCACCGACCAGACACAAGGTAACTGGAACGGTATCGTCGGACGAATCGAATTACAAGCTACTCCCAAAGTCCATTTAGAAGACATTCAGGTATATCCCGATTTGAGCAATCAGAAAGCGCTGGTTCGCATGAATATACGGTCTGCTTCTTCCACCAAGGGAGAGATCACCCTTTCCGCTGCGAGCTTTAACACGGACATTCAGCACAAAGTGGCTCCCGTACATCAAAGTTTCAACATCCGTCCGGGAGATAATCCGGTGGAAATGGAACTTCCGATGGGAAAAGAGTTTCTGACGTGGGATGAATTCAGTCCGGCACTTTATAAACTGACGGCAAAATTGACCAACGGCAAGCAAACTGACACGCAACAAGTACAGTTCGGTATGCGTGATTTCAAGATAGAAGGGAAATGGTTCTATGTAAATGGCCGCAAAACGATGCTTCGCGGTACGGTGGAAAACTGTGACTTCCCATTGACAGGCTATGCGCCGATGGATGTAGCTTCCTGGGAACGGGTGTTCCGCATTTGTCGTAACTATGGTCTGAATCACATGCGCTTCCACTCTTTCTGTCCGCCGGAAGCAGCTTTCATCGCTGCCGATCTGGTCGGTTTCTATCTGCAACCGGAAGGACCGAGCTGGCCGAACCACGGTCCGAGACTGGGTAACGGACAACCGATTGACAAATACCTGATGGACGAAACCATTGCACTGACCAAGGAATATGGGAATTACGCTTCTTACTGCATGCTGGCTTGCGGCAATGAGCCTTCCGGTCGTTGGGTGGCATGGGTCAGCAAGTTCGTGGATTATTGGAAAGCAACCGATCCACGTCGTGTATACACAGGAGCCTCCGTTGGAAACAGCTGGCAATGGCAACCTCACAATGAGTATCATGTGAAAGCCGGCGCACGCGGACTTAGTTGGGCAGGTGCGCAACCGGAAAGTGAATCGGATTATCGTGCAAGAATCGACACGGTGAAACAACCGTATGTATCACACGAAACAGGTCAATGGTGCGTATTCCCGAATTTCAATGAGATCCGTAAATATACCGGAGTCAACAAAGCGAAGAACTTTGAAATCTTCCGGGATATTCTGAACGATAACCACATGGGAAGCCAGAGTCACGACTTTATGATGGCTTCGGGCAAATTGCAGGCACTCTGCTACAAACATGAGATTGAAAAAACCTTGCGTACTCCGGACTATGCGGGATTCCAGTTGCTGGCTCTCAATGATTATTCCGGTCAGGGAACTGCATTAGTCGGTGTACTGGACGTGTTCTTTGAAGAAAAAGGATATATCAACGCAGAACAGTTCAGACGCTTTTGCAGTCCGACCGTACCTTTGGCGCGTATTCCTAAATTTGTATATGCCAACAATGAAACATTCCATGCTGACATTGAAGTATCTCATTTCGGAGCTGCTCCCTTGAAAAGTGCAAAAACAGTATATACCATTAAGGATAAATTCGGAAAAGTATATGCTCATGGAACTGTCGGCACCCATCACATTCCCATCGGAAATCTTTATTCTCTGGGTAGTGTAGATATGACTCTGGAAGGAATCGATACACCGCAGAAACTAAATCTGGAAGTACGTATCGAAGGCTGTGATGCCGTAAACGACTGGGATTTCTGGGTATATCCGGCACAAGTGGAACTGGTACAAGGAACAGTATATACCACCGACACCTTGGACGCCAAGGCATTGGCTGTGTTACAAGACGGAGGAAATGTGCTGATTACGGCTGCCGGAAAGATACAATACGGCAAAGAAGTCAAACAATACTTCACTCCCGTATTCTGGAATACTTCCTGGTTCAAGATGCGTCCGCCGCACACAACCGGTATTTTCCTGAATGAATATCACCCTCTTTTCCGCGAATTCCCTACCGAGTATCATAGCAACCTGCAATGGTGGGAACTGCTGAACAAAGCGCAGGTGATGCAATTCACCGACTTCCCGGCAACATTCCAGCCAACGGTTCAAAGTATTGATACTTGGTTTATCAGCCGGAAAATCGGCATGTTGTTCGAAGCAAAGGTATTGAACGGTAAATTGATGATGACCAGTATGGACATTACTTCCCAACCGGAAAAACGAATCGTTGCCCGCCAGATGCACAAAGCAATCCTGAATTATATGAATTCGGATGCTTTCCGTCCGGCAGACAAGATAGCTCCGGAGCTGATACAAGCATTATTCACCAAAGTGGCGGGAGATGTGAAATCTTATACCAAAGATTCTCCTGACGAGCTCAAACCGAAAATTAACTAAATGGGAATTATCAGGCACGAATTACACGGATTACGCTGTTGCTTTATAAAAGCGTAATTCTAAAAACCGTGAAATCCGTGTAATCCGTGCCTAAATTCCATAAACAATATACATTAATATCATTTTACATGAAAACTACAATCATAGGCTTGCTACTCTTGGCAACGGCAAGTGTCAATGCACAGGAGAAAGCCCAAACATACCAGTTGGCAGATGCTCCCCGCTACAGTGAGGAGACGGGATATGGATATGATCTCGTCGCTACTCCCGAAAAAGGCAGCAAGGCACCCTTCTTCTTTTCTGTCCGCGTGCCGGACGGTAACTATCAAGTAACCGTTCGCCTGGGAAGCAAGAGACAGGCAGGGGTGACAACAGTAAGAGGCGAATCACGCCGACTGTTCATTGATAACCTCGCTACTAAAAAGGGACAATTCGTAGATGAAACATTTATCATCAACAAACGCAATCCCCGCATTTCCGAAAAAGAATCCGTACGTATCAAACCCCGCGAAAAAGCCAAACTGAACTGGGACGATAAACTGACGCTGGAATTTAACGGCGATGCACCCGTATGCCAGAGTATCAGCATCGAGCCTGCCGATCCGTCAGTGATTACCGTTTTTCTATGCGGTAACAGTACCGTAGTCGACCAGGATAACGAGCCATGGGCAAGCTGGGGACAAATGATACCTCATTTTTTCGGTACGGACGTTTGTATCGCCAATTATGCGGAATCGGGCGAATCAGCCAATACGTTTATTGCCGCAGGACGTTTGAAAAAAGCATTGAGCCAGATAAAGAAAGGAGATTATCTTTTCATGGAATTCGGGCATAACGACCAAAAGCAAAAAGGGCCGGGCAAAGGAGCTTATTACTCTTTTATGACCAGCCTGAAAACATTTATTGATGAAGCCCGTGCACGGGGAGCATACCCCGTATTGGTCACTCCCACCCAACGCCGGAGTTTCGACGCAACCGGACATATCCGTGACACACACGAAGATTATCCGGAAGCCATGCGCTGGCTGGCAGCTAAAGAAAATGTTCCGTTGATCGACCTCAACGAAATGACCCGTACGCTTTATGAAGCTTTGGGAACAGAAACGTCGAAACGTGCTTTCGTACACTATCCGGCAGGCACTTATCCGGGACAGACCAAAGCTTTTGAGGATAACACCCACTTCAATCCATACGGAGCCTATCAAATAGCCCAATGTGTGATTGAAGGAATGAAGAAAGCCGTACCGGAACTGGCTAAACACCTGAAAATAGACCCGTCCTATAATCCGGCACAGCCGGACGATGTAAATGGTTTCCACTGGAACGAATCACCATTCACGGAAATTGAAAAACCGGACGGAAATTAAGAGATAAGTAGTAGGTATTAAGTATTAAGAATCAGGCATTAGATAAATATGAAAACCAAAAGCATCTTCCCCCTGTTCCTATTGGCAGGCACACTTTTGACAGCAGCTTGCGCCACCCCAACGGTTAAACAGGCAGGAAACAACAGCTTCGAATGGGGGCAAGTACCGCAACAACCGGATTTGTCATGGGCCGATAGTGTAGGCAGCCGGCAAATGCCCGGAAACCATGTAATTTTATCCGCTAATTCTTTTGGCGCAGTAGCAGACAGCACGGTGCTTAGCACGGAAGCTATCCAGAAAGCAATTGACAGTTGTGCCGTCAGCGGTGGAGGAACGGTAGTTCTCCAGCCGGGATATTATCAGACTGGCGCACTGTTCATAAAAAGCGGTGTCAACCTGCAACTGGACAAAGGGGTGACTTTACTGGCCAGCCCATCCATTCATCATTATCCCGAATTCCGTTCGCGGATTGCAGGAATCGAGATGACATGGCCCGCGGCAGTTATCAACATTGTCAATGAAAAGAACGCTTCCGTCAGCGGAGAAGGAACGCTGGACTGCCGGGGAAAAGTATTTTGGGATAAATATTGGGAAATGCGGAAAGAATACGAAGCAAAAGGATTGCGCTGGATTGTGGATTACGACTGCAAACGGGTACGGGGCATCCTCATAGAACGTAGCTCGGACATTACATTGAAAGGATTTACCCTGATGCGTACCGGTTTTTGGGGATGTCAGATTCTTTACTCCGATTATTGCACGATAGACGGATTGACCATCAACAACAATATAGGTGGACACGGTCCGAGCACGGACGGTATCGACATTGATTCTTCCTGCAATATCTTGGTCGAAAACTGCGATGTAGACTGTAACGATGATAATATCTGTATCAAATCGGGACGGGATGCAGACGGACTGCGGGTGAACCTTCCTACGGAAAATGTGGTCATACGCAATTGCATCGCCCGCAAAGGTGCCGGACTTATCACCTGCGGAAGCGAAACTTCCGGTAGCATACGGAATGTATTGGGATATAATCTGGAAGCAATCGGCACCTCCGCCGTGCTGCGGTTGAAAAGCGCCATGAACCGTGGAGGGACAATCGAAAACATTTATATGACCGAAGTAAAAGCGGAAAACGTCCGTCACGTGCTGGCGGCGGACTTGAACTGGAACCCCAGTTACAGTTACAGCACTTTACCCAAAGAGTATGAAGGGAAAGAAATCCCGGAGCACTGGAGAATCATGCTGACTCCGGTAATGCCTCCCGAAAAAGGTTATCCGCGTTTCCGCAATGTCTACGTATCAAAGGTAAAAGCGGAAAATGTGGACGAATTTATCTCCGCTTCGGGATGGAATGATTCGTTACGTCTGGAAAATTTCTATCTTTATGCCATCGAAGCGCAGACCGACAAACCGGGCAAAATCTGCTATACGAAGAATTTCAACTTGTCTGAAATCACATTAAAGACAGAAGAAAAGAATGTCATTGAACTAAAAGAGAATGAACAAAGTAATATCAACTTCAACTATGTTAAGACATCTCCTGACCATCGTACTGCTGGGAATCTTGCTCATTGATGCGCAAGCACAAGCACTGACGCCACCTGCCGGCACTTTCCGGTTGGGTATATCAAAAGGAAATGAAAGCCACTGGCTAAAGCCTAAAGAAAAGATACGGGGAGTGTCCTTCCAATGGAAAGCACTGCCCGATAGTCGTGGATTTATTCTGGAAGTAGAAGTCGCCTCTGCTCCGGAAGCCGATGCCCTATTTTGGAGTTTCGGCGATTGCCAACCGGATTCGGACATCAATGTATTCAGCGTGGAGGGACAAGCCTTCACTTGCTACTACGGAGAAAGTATGCAATTACGGACGCTGCAGGCTGTCACTCCTACCGATGATATTCGCTTGAGTGACGGACATAAGGATGCAACTCCCCTGATGCTTTACGAATCAGGCAAACGAACCGACCGCCCTGTACTGGCCGGACGTTGCAGTCTCTCCCCGGCTTCTTCGCGAAACGAAGGAAGCAAGCCTTTCCGGCTTTACTTCTGTTTCTACGAACAGAATGAAAAAGCGGATTACAACTACTATATGTTACCGGATATTTTTGCCAAAATCGACAAAAAATGAAAAGGATCTATTTATTATTCAGTCTGTTAATAGGTTGCATCTATCTACATGCAGCCATTTATAATGTAATGGACTTCGGAGCCAAAGCGGATGGGAAAACGATTGATTCGCCTGCCATCAATCGTGCAATTGAAGCGGCCGCACAGGCCGGAGGAGGCACAGTATATCTACCTGCGGGAGAATATGCGTGTTATTCCATCCGGTTAAAAAGCAACATTCATATCTATTTGGAACAGGGCACCCGTATCATTGCCGCCTTTCCCGGAAAAGAGGAAGGATATGATACCGCCGAACCGAATGAACATAATAAGTATCAGGATTTCGGTCACAGCCATTGGAAAAACTCTTTAATTTGGGGAATCGGACTGGAGAATATTACGATCAGTGGTCCCGGCTTAATCTATGGCAAAGGCTTGACCCGTGAAGAGAGTCGCCTACCGGGGGTAGGCAATAAGGCTATCAGCCTGAAAGATTGCAGAAATGTGACCCTGAAAGATTTATCCATGCTGCATTGCGGGCATTTCGCCCTGTTGGCTACCGGAGTGGATCATCTGACGATTATGAATCTGAAAGTAGACACCAACCGGGATGGCTTTGATATTGATTGCTGCCGGAACGTACGTATCAGCCAATGCACGGTGAACTCCCCCTGGGATGATGCCATTGTATTGAAAGCCTCTTATGGATTAGGACGCTTCCAAGATACGGAAAATGTGACGATCAGTGATTGTTATGTCAGCGGCTTTGACAAAGGCAGTGTAATGGACGGCACTTGGCAGTTGGACGAACCGCAGGCTCCCGATCATGGTTTCCGTACGGGACGCATCAAACTCGGCACAGAAAGTAGTGGAGGTTTCCGCAATATTGCGATTACGAACTGTATCTTTGAACATTGCCGTGGATTGGCATTGGAAACAGTAGACGGAGGACATCTGGAAGATATTGTAATCAGTAACATCACAATGAGAAATATAGTCAACGCGCCTATTTTCCTTCGGTTGGGCGCACGTATGCGCAGTCCTGAAGGTACTCCTGTAGGCACCATGAAACGTATTCTTATCAGCGATATCAATGTATGGAATGCCGACAGCCGGTATGCTTCTATCATCAACGGAGTGCCGGGTGCATGTATTGAGGACGTAACTTTTCGGAATATTCACCTCTATTATAAAGGAGGATATAGCGAAGAGGATGGCAAACGTATTCCGCCCGAACAGGAGAAAGTATACCCCGAACCCTGGATGTTCGGCACTATTCCCGCCAAAGGGTTTTATATCCGCCACGCACGGAACATTACCTTCGACGGCATCCGCTTCCACTTTGAACAGCCGGACGGACGACCGCTTTTTGTAACTGATGACGCAGAAAATATAGAATACTATAACACACCGAAAGAATGATGAATAAAAGAGAATTGATAGTTCTTTGCCTGCTCGCCGCAGGTGGAGTAATGCAAGCACAACAATGGCCGGACACTCCGGTGGAAGCACGTCCCGGCGCCAGATGGTGGTGGCTGGGAAGTGCCGTAGACGAAAAGAATCTGACGTATAATCTGGAAGAATACGCACGTACCGGAATGGGAGCAGTAGAAATTACTCCTATCTATGGGGTGCAAGGCAATGACGCGAATGAAATTCAGTTCCTTTCTCCCCGCTGGATGGAAATGCTTAAGCATACACAAGCGGAAGGAAAACGTACGGGTATTGAGATTGATATGAATACCGGAACCGGATGGCCTTTTGGCGGACCTGAAGTTAGTATAGAAGATGCGGCTACCAAGGCTATCTTCCAGACATACGAAATAGAGGGCGGCAAAGAGATTGAACAGGATATTAATGTGACCGATCCCAAGCAACAACCATTTTCTGTACTAAGCCGGGTGATGGCATATGATGAGAAAGGCAAATGTATCAACCTGACTGCTCACGTCAAAAAAGACAAACTGCAATGGAAAGCGCCTGCCGGCAAATGGAAAGTGATCGCTCTTTACATCGGAAAAACAAGGCAGAAAGTGAAACGGGCAGCTCCGGGAGGAGAAGGCTATGTGATGAATCATCTCTCAAAAAAGGCAGTAAAAAATTATCTTTCCCGCTTTGACCGTGCTTTCAAAAGTAGCAAGACAAGTTATCCACATACTTTCTTCAACGATTCATACGAAGTTTATCAAGCTGACTGGACGGATGATTTCCTGGAACAGTTTGCTCGTAGACGGGGGTATAAACTGGAAGAACATTTCCCCGAATTCCTGGATAAAAACCGTCCGGAAGTTAGCAGACGTATCGTGTCGGATTACCGGGAAACCATTTCCGACCTCTTATTGGAGAACTTCAGTCATCAATGGACAGACTGGGCACACAAAAACGGTAGTATCACCCGTAATCAGGCACATGGTTCGCCCGGTAATCTGATTGATATCTATGCTTCCGTGGATATTCCGGAATGTGAAGGTTTCGGACTGTCGCAGTTCCACATCGAAGGATTGCGTCAGGACTCATTGACCAAAAAGAATGATTCGGACCTGTCTATGCTGAAATATGCCTCCTCGGCAGCTCATATTGCAGGAAAAACGTATACTTCTTCCGAGACATTTACATGGCTGACGGAGCATTTCCGTACTTCCCTGTCGCAATGTAAACCGGATATGGATTTGATGTTTGTTTCCGGAGTCAATCACATGTTTTTCCACGGCACTCCGTATTCTCCGAAAGAAGCCGAATGGCCCGGATGGTTGTTCTACGCTTCTATCAATATGAGTCCGACAAACAGTATTTGGCGTGATGCTCCTTCGTTCTTTAACTATATCACCCGTTGCCAGAGCTTTCTGCAAATGGGACGGCCGGATAATGATTTCCTGATTTATCTTCCGGTATATGATATGTGGAATGAGCAACCGGGACGATTGTTATTATTCACGATACACCACATGGATAAACTGGCTCCTAAGTTTATCGACGCTATCCATCGCATCAACAACAGCGGGTATGACGGGGATTATATTTCCGATAACTTTATTCGCAGTACACGTTTCAAAGACGGACAGTTGGTTACTTCAGGCGGAACGGGCTACAAAGCATTGGTAGTGCCTGCTGCACACCTAATGCCGAGTGATGTATTGGCACATCTTTATGAACTGGCCAAACAGGGAGCTACTATCGTATTCCTCGAAAATTATCCGACAGATGTACCGGGATACGGTCAGTTGGAACAAAAACGCCAAAGTTACCAGCGTACGCTCCGGCAACTTCCGGCTGTTTCTTTCTCGGAAACAACCGTTACTCCAATCGGAAAGGGGAAGATTATCACAGGAACGGATTATGCACGCACATTGGCCAGCTGCAATATTTCTCCCGAAGAAATGAAAACCAAATTCGGACTACAAGCGATCCGAAGAGTGAATGATACGGGACACCACTATTTCATCTCTTCCTTGCAAAATAAAGGAGTGGACGGTTGGATCACATTGGGAACGAATGCAGCCGCAGCCGCTCTCTTCAATCCCATGACCGGAGAATGTGGTGAAGCTAAGGTAAGACAGGCAAACGGAAAAACACAAGTCTATCTGCAATTAAAATCCGGTGAATCGTTCATTCTGCAAACATATCAACAACCTTTGCAGGCATCCAAACCGTGGAAGTATGTCAAAGAGCAACCTTTCAGTCTTCGTCTGGATCATGGTTGGAAGTTACACTTCGCCGAAAGCAAACCGGAAATTCAAGGAACATTTGATATAGATCGCCCCTGTTCATGGACCCATATCGATCATCCGGCAGCCCAAACGAACATGGGAACCGGTGTTTATTCCTTAGACATCGAATTGCCGACTTTGCAGGCCGACGACTGGATTCTTGATTTGGGAGATGTACGCGAAAGTGCCCGTGTCCGCATCAACGGACAGGAAGCGGGATGCGCATGGGCAGTGCCTTATCAACTAAAGGTGGGCCAGTTCTTAAAACCCGGAAAAAACCACATCGAGATAGAAGTCACGAATCTCCCTGCGAATCGAATTGCAGAATTAGACAGGCAGGGAGTGCAGTGGCGCAAATTCAAAGAAATCAATATTGTTGATTTGAACTATCGTCCGGCCAATTATGGACATTGGAGTCCATTACCCTCCGGCTTGAATAGTGAGGTACGGCTGATTCCGGTAAATGTGATGCCATAGTTGAGGCATTGTCATATCATCATACTGCAACAAACTAGTTTTTCAATCTTGTACTTAAGACTTTTCAGTGCAAAGATTAAGGGTTTTCAGTGCAGAGATTAGTAGTTTTTTATGCAGCCGGTAAGTCGTCCCGTTACAATGGGACAATAGGCACATTGCAAAGTGACCAATATCACCTTATAAGATGATATTGGTCACTTTGTAATATGATTACCTGTCTTTGGGAAGATGAGAAGCACTAAAGATACAAAATTAAATAGTAAAAAGCAAGAGTGAGACAGGAAATATAGCTTCATCCCCTGAACGGATTGATTTTATTTCCGAACCGGGTAATGGACTTAAAAGACTATTTTAAATCCATTACAGCCTGCTCCAACTGTTTCAATGCTTTTTCCAGCGTAGCACGTGGACAAGCAACGTTCAACCGCATAAATCCCTCGCCTTCCTTACCGAATGTTGTTCCATCATTCAGCGCCAGATGAGCATCTTCTACAAAAAGACGGTTCAGTTCTTCCTGATTGAGTCCCAATGCGCGGCAATCCAGAAAGATCAAGTAAGAGGCTTGCGGACGGATCATCTTGATAGCAGGAATATGTTCTTTCAAATACGTTTCAGTGAAATCCACATTTCCTTTAATATATGCTACCACTTGGTCCAGCCATTCTGTACCATGACTGTAAGCAGCTGCTACACTTAAATAAGCAAAGAGATGTCCTTCGCTAAACTCGCTTGCTTCCATATATGTCTGGAAACGGTGACGAAGTTCGTCGTTCTCAATAATTGCATAAGAACTAGCCAATCCCGGCATGTTGAATGCCTTGCTGGGAGACATAAAGACAAGAGAGTTCATCCGTGCCTTCTCTGAAATCAAAGCAAAGGTAGGATGTTTGTATGGAGGCAGGGTTAAGTCAGCATGAATCTCGTCAGAGATAATCAATGTGCCGCTTTCATAGCAGATGTCGGCTATTTGAGACAGTTCCTCTTTGGTCCATACACGTCCACCCGGGTTATGGGGGTTGCTTAGAATAAGCAATTTGCATCCTTGAATATCTTGACGGAAGCGGTTGAAATCAATATAATATTGTTCATCTTTCAGGACTAACGGACTGAATACCACTTCACGTTCATTCTTTTGAGTGACTAAAAAGAAAGGATGATAAACAGGGGGCATTACCATTATCTTATCTCCTTTTTGCGTAAAGCAGTGGATCACAAAAGCCAAGCCGCGAACAATACCGGGAGTGAAAGTCAACATCTCTTCACGGATTGCCCAACCATGGCGCTCCTTCACCCAGTTAATAATAGACTCCGACCATTCTTTGCAAGCAAATGTATATCCAAGTACTTCATGTTCCAGGCGTTTTTTCAAAGCCTCTATGACAAAAGGAGCTGTGCGGAAATCCATATCAGCTACCCACATCGGAATCAGGTCATTGCGTCCCCAACGATTCTCTACTGCATCCCATTTTACAGAATCTGTACCATGACGGTTTATTATTTCATCAAAATTATAGTTCATACTGCATAATGTTGTTAGGTTATGTGTATAATAAACAGTTAGCAAAGATAGTTGTTTTCGTGGTATTACCGAAAGGCAGCCTCTAATTTTGTATGCTCTATCAAAACATAGAGGGCCGGAGCAATACAGCATCCGACCCTCATATTCATACCCTGAAAAAAAAACTAAGAACCTATTTGTCTTTATTATTCATTCCAACGATGCACTATAAATCCACGCTTACCATCTTCTGTTTTTAAAGAGATGAAATAGATATGCGGATGGCTCGTCGGACCTGTACCGATACGTTTTTCCAAAATAAACTCGGTCAGTTTAACGGCAGAGGCTGCTTTGTCTGTATACGAAGTATTAGTGTCATTGATAGTCGTTTCAAACTTCGGATTACGGTTGGCAGCATTCACACAATTTAAATTGTTTGCCCAACCACCGTTAAAGTAGACATAATATGTATCTTTCACTTCACCGTTTTGTTGATACCAGTACATATCTTTTGGCGTTGCATAAGATCCGGTACTGGAAACTCCGACCGTGTTAATATCGGCACGATAACCATCCCAATAAATACGTGGCGTCGGGTCGTCAAGATTGAGCGGTACCCATAAATCTATGGAACGGCTTTCCTTTTCCTGGTCGGTCACAGTAATAGTTGTACCACCGTCACCTACCACGGTAACAGTTACTGTGGTGCCGGATACTGCCACAGTAGCTACCCCCTCATTCAGAGATTTAACGGTATAGCCACCATTACCGGAAGTGATATTGAAAGAAATCTGTTGAGGCGTACCCTCGTACACATATTCTCCCTCAAGAGTCCCCTCTTTATCAAACAGAACAGGACGAATCGGATTCGTCACCCGCACTTTAAGAGTAGCTGACTTGTTTCGGGAATCTGTCACAGTAATCGTTGCCTGATCGACATTCGCTTTACCGCCAAGTATCAGTTTATATCCTCCTGTTACGTCGGGGTCTTCCACTATTTCAGCGCTGATGGCTTCAGGAGCAGAATTGGTTACTGTATAACCGCCATTACCGGTCAGTATTTTCATTTCACGAAGAATAACACCGTCATTATCCAGACGCAATACTTCCACTCCCTCCGGGAGCGATTCGAGTGTCAGTTCCTGAAGTTTACGTACTTCAACCGTCATGAGAGCACGATTGTAGCTATCATCCGAAAGGCGAACAATGGTGCTACCTATGTCACCGCCTGTCAACAGTATTTCGTTGCCGACCACCTCGGCAGTCACCACATCCTCATTATCACTCTCTACACGATAATTCACACCGTCCAAACCAATACCGATATGCAGAACTTCTCCCTCAACGAGCACCGGATTGTGCGTAGTGAGCGGAACATTGACATAAGGGTAATACACATCTTTGTCATTTTCACATCCCGTCATCAAGCAGAGAAGAGCCAGAAAAAGGATAAAGGATAAATATTTTATTTGTTTCATTGATTCAAGATTTTTAAAGCCCGATTAAATCTCCCCAAGGGAATATCCGGACAGACTGTTAGTTTTATCAAGTTCTGCAATATCCCGTCTTATTAAAACAGAAAGAAGCATAATTGCCATCCCATTAATAATTAGGATTCTGATTTATCGGCCTGCTGCAACGAGGCACCTTACTGCCTACTTTTGTAGATTACGAATGGTTTGGCAATATCAAAATTAACCATGACGAACTTTTCATCCGGATCATCGAGAAACTGCTTCCTATCGTAGAAGCGAATAATGAACCCAGAAAGGTTATCGTATTGTCCGACGTGCTTTTCTCGTTTGACGGAATGAGCGAAACGGCATTGACTTTCAAAATAAAAGCACTCAAGAAACTTGGACAAAAAGCGTATGCACAAAGTGTTTATGACCGTTTCCAAAAGGAGTACCAGCAACTCTATGGAGAGAAGTATAAGGAGAATTCGTTAGAAGAATAAAGACTTGATGCCATGCTTGGGAAACTTTTTTAGTCAAAAGAATAAAGGAACCTATTATAATTAATCATTTTATTAGGCACTTTTAAATAATTGTGTTCCTATCGATAAGAGTAGAGATTTAAAAAAAGCATAAGAGAAATCTCCTAATTGCTATTTACATAGAAAAATAGTACTTTTGTACTCCATTCAAAAAAGAATTTATGACGAAAGCATTATTTTTTGATATAGACGGAACATTGGTCAGTTTTGAAACTCACCGCATCCCGTCGTCTACCATTGAGGCACTGGAAGCCGCCCGTGCAAAAGGACTGAAGATATTTATCGCTACGGGACGTCCGAAAGCCATTATCAACAACCTCTCCGAATTGCAAGACCGGAATCTGATTGATGGATATATCACCATGAACGGGGCTTACTGCTTTGTCGGGGAACAGGTAATCTATAAAAGTGCCATCCCCCAGGACGAAGTAAAAGCGATGGGAGATTTCTGCGAGAAAAAAGGCGTTCCCTGTATCTTTGTAGAGGAACACAACATTTCCGTTTGCCAGCCCAATGACATGGTGAAAAAGATATTCTATGATTTCCTGCACGTGAATGTGATTCCGACTGTATCTTTCGAGGAGGCAACCAGTAAGGAAGTCATCCAAATGACACCCTTTATCACGGAAGAGGAAGAAAAAGAAATCCGTCCGTCTATTCCTACCTGCGAGATAGGCCGATGGTATCCTGCATTTGCCGATGTGACCGCCAAAGGAGACACCAAGCAAAAGGGCATTGATGAAATAATCCGCTATTTTGATATTAAACTCGAAGATACCATGGCTTTCGGAGACGGAGGAAATGACATCAGCATGCTCCGCCATGCAGCCATCGGAGTAGCCATGGGACAAGCCAAAGAGGATGTGAAAGCCGCTGCCGATTATGTGACAGCTCCCATCGACGAGGATGGCATCAGCAAGGCAATGAAGCATTTTGGTATTATCTGATTATGAGCGTAGACACCAATAACGCAGCGTTTCAGGACGCCCTGAACCTGATTCAATATACGCGTCAATCGGTTTTCCTGACCGGGAAAGCGGGTACAGGGAAATCTACATTCCTGCGTTACGTCTGCGAAAATACCAAAAAGAAACACGTTGTACTCGCCCCGACAGGCATCGCTGCTATCAATGCCGGAGGAAGTACGATGCATAGTTTCTTCAAACTCCCTTTCTATCCGCTGCTGCCGGATGACCCGAACTTGAGTCTCCAGCGTGGTCGTATCCATGAATTTTTCAAATACACCAAGCCTCACCGGAAGCTGTTGGAACAAATAGAACTGGTCATCATCGACGAGATTTCAATGGTAAGGGCGGATATCATTGATGCCATCGACCGAATCCTACGTGTATACTCTCACAATCTGCGTGAACCTTTCGGAGGAAAACAACTGTTATTGGTAGGCGACGTATTCCAACTGGAGCCCGTCGTAAAAAACGACGAACGGGAAATATTGAACCGCTTCTATCCTACACCCTATTTTTTCTCTGCCAGAGTATTCGGCCAGATAGACCTGGTATCCATCGAACTTCAAAAGGTATACCGCCAAACAGACCCAGTTTTTGTCGGCGTCCTCGACCATATCCGGAACAATACAGCCGGAGCGGCTGATCTGCAACTACTGAACACCCGTTATGGAAGCCAGATAGAAGAATCGGAAGCTGATATGTATATCACTCTGGCCACCCGTAGAGACACGGTAGACTCTATCAACGAAAAGAAACTGGCGGAACTTCCCGGAGACCCAATTACTTTTGAAGGAGTCATCGAAGGAGATTTCCCCGAAAGCAGTCTACCCACCTCACAAGAGCTCGTACTGAAACCCGGTGCACAAATCATCTTTATTAAAAATGATTTCGACCGCAGGTGGGTAAACGGTACCATTGGTGTCATTGCCGGAATTGATGAGGAAGAAGAAACCATCTACGTTATCACCGACAATGGAAAAGAATGTGACGTAAAGCGTGAATCATGGCGCAATATCCGTTATCGCTACAACGAAAAGACAAAAGAAATAGAAGAAGAAGTCTTAGGTAGCTTCACACAATATCCCATTCGGTTAGCTTGGGCCATCACTGTCCATAAGAGTCAGGGACTGACTTTCAGCCGTGTAGTCATCGACTTCACAGGTGGTGTATTTGCAGGTGGACAAGCATACGTGGCACTAAGCCGCTGTACCTCACTGGACGGTATTCAGCTCAAAAAGCCTATTAACCGTGCTGACGTCTTCGTCCGCCCCGAAATCGTAAACTTTGCCGGACGTTTCAACGACCGGCAGGCTATCGACAAAGCTCTGAAACAAGCGCAGGCCGACGTGCAATACGCTGCTGCTTCACGCGCTTTCGACAAAGGAGACATGGAGGAATGTCTGGAACAGTTTTTCCGCGCCATTCATTCCCGCTATGATATTGAGAAACCTGTTCCCCGCCGTTTTATCCGACGTAAACTCGGTGTCATAAACACCTTGAAAGAGCAGAATAAGAAACTCAAAGAGCAAATGCGCGAACAGCAGGAACGCCTCCGCCAATATGCTCACGAATATCTATTAATGGGTAACGAATGTATCACCCAGGCACACGACTCACGTGCCGCCCTCGCCAACTACGACAAGGCACTTAGTCTCGACCCTAATTATGTGGATGCCTGGATACGCAAAGGAATCACTCTCTTCAACAACAAAGAGTATTTCGATGCTGAAAACTGCTTCAACATTGCAGTCACCCTCTATCCGGCAAACTTTAAAGCTGTCTATAACCGCGGAAAGCTCCGGCTAAAAACAGAAAACACAGAAGGTGCCATTGCCGACCTGGACAAGGCCACCAGCCTGAAACCGGAACATGCCGGTGCACACGAACTCTTCGGAGACGCTCTGTTGAAAGTCGGGAAAGAAGGAGAAGCCGCCTTACAATGGAGAATTGCAGAAGAACTTAGAAAGAAAAAATAGCCTATTCTTCCCGACCTCCGCACCTATCCATCTTTGTCATCTACACACTTACATAAAAATCATCCTACACACAATATCTCCATCAAACAGTGCCCCCGCATGGCCTCCCGGCCTCGTTTTTCCGACGTCAAGCGCAGGTGGTTTCTCCGGCGTTAAAAAGGGCAAACTGTTTGAGCGTAGCGAGTTTCTGCCCTTTAGCCGGAGGAAACACCGGAGTAGTCGGAAAAACGTAGCCTTGATTCTTTCTTTTTGGTTCCTTTTCTTTCGTATCAAGACGAAAGAAAAGGAACTGATTCTCCCTCTATATCAAAAACTTTTATTAGTTTTGCTCTTTGTAATATCTCAAACTCTTAAAATAGAAGCAAATGAAAAAAGGTTTGAAAATCGCAGCTATCACAGTAGGAGTCATCATCATTCTGATGTTCCTTCTTCCTTTCGCCTTCCAGGGAAAGATAGCCGACATTGTAAAAACAGAAGGCAACAAGATGCTTAATGCACAATTTGACTTTAAGAACCTTAACATTAGCCTGTTCCGTAACTTTCCACAGGCTTCTGTCACTCTCGAGGATTTCTGGTTAAAAGGTACTGGTGAATTTGCCAACGACACCCTTGTACAGGCCGGAGAAGTTACTGCCGCAGTCAACTTATTCTCTCTTTTCGGAGATAGCGGTTACGATATTTCTAAAATATTCATTGAAGATACACGGTTACATGCCATTGTATTGCCGGACGGACGTGCCAACTGGGATATTATGAAACCGGATACAACAGCAACAGCCGAAGCTCCTGTTTCAGAAGAAGAAGCATCTTCTCCTTTCAAAGTGAAGCTACAACGCTTTGTTATCAAAAACATGAACCTGATTTATGACGATCAACAAGGAAAGATGTATGCTGATATCCGCGACTTTAACGCAGTCTGCGCCGGAGACTTAGGAAGTGACCGCACTACTCTGAAGTTGGAAGCGGAAACCAAATCACTTACTTACAAGATGAATGGAATCCCTTTCCTGGCCAATGCCAATATCTCCGCAACAATGGATGTGGATGCCGACCTTGCCAATAACAAATACACATTAAAAGACAACACCATCCGCCTCAACGCCATTCAGGCAGGTATCGACGGTTGGGTAGCCTTGAAAGATCCGGCTATCGACATAGACTTGAAACTTAACACGAACGATATCGGGTTTAAGGAAATCTTGTCACTGATTCCAGCCATTTATGCAACGGAATTCTCCAGTCTGAAAACAGACGGAACCGCTACGCTTACTGCAACGGCCAAAGGTATCTTGCAAGGCGACACCGTTCCTGCATTCAACATTGATATGCAAGTCAAGAATGCCATGTTCCGCTATCCGGCTTTACCGGCAGGAGTGGATCAAATCAATATCAGTGCCAACGTCCAGAACCCGGGAGGAAATATCGACCTGACGACGGTCAATATCAATCCTTTCAGTTTCCGTCTTGCCGGAAATCCGTTTAGCCTGACGGCTAATGTAAAAACACCGATCAGCGATCCGGACTTTAAAGCTGAAGCTAAAGGGATTCTCAATTTAGGTATGATAAAACAAGTCTATCCACTTGGAGATATGGAGTTGAACGGTACCATTGACGCCGATATGCAAATGTCAGGACGCCTTTCCTATATCGAAAAAGAGGAATACGAACGTATGCAAGCTTCAGGTACTATCGGACTGACGGGTATGAAACTCAAAATGAAAGATATGCCGGACGTAGAAATCAAGAAGTCTCTCTTCACTTTCACCCCGAAATACCTCCAGTTGAGCGAGACAACCGTCAACATCGGAAAGAATGATATCACAGCCGACAGTCGGTTTGAAAACTATATCGGTTACGCATTGAAAGGTACTACATTGAAAGGAAACCTGAATATTCGTTCCAACTATTTCAATCTGAACGACTTCATGGCTGCTTCTGCGGATGAAGCGACTGCATCAGAAACTGCGTCTACCGACTCCGTAGCTACAGCTGCCACGGGTATTATGGAAGTTCCCCGCAACATCGACTTCCAAATGGACGCTAACCTGAAACAGGTGTTATTCGATAAGATGTCTTTCAATAATATGAACGGCAAGCTTGTGGTAAAAGATGGCAAAGTGGATATGAAAAACCTCTCCATGAATACCATGGGTGGCAACGTGGTCATGAACGGCTACTACTCCACTGCCAACGTAAAGAAGCCGGAAATGAAAGCCGGATTCAAACTCTCCAATATCGGTTTCGCACAAGCTTACAAAGAATTGGACATGGTGCAGAAGATGGCTCCTATCTTCGAAAACCTGAAAGGTAATTTCTCCGGAAGTATTAATGTACTGACAGATTTGGATGCAACCATGAGCCCTGTACTGAATACAATGCAAGGTGATGGTAGCCTTTCCACCCGTGATCTTAGTTTAAGCGGAGTGAAAGCAATCGACGAAATAGCCGATGCCGTTAAACAGCCAAGTCTGAAAGACATGAAGGTGAAAGATATGACACTGGATTTCACCATCAAAGACGGACGCGTAGAAACCAAACCGTTCGATATCAAGATGGGAGACTACACATTGAATCTTTCCGGTAGCACAGGCCTCGATCAAACCATCGACTACTCCGGAAAAGTGAAGTTGCCGGCATCTGTAGGCAATATCTCTAAACTAATGACTCTTGACTTGAAGATCGGAGGTTCATTTACCTCTCCGAAAGTCAGCGTCGATACTAAAAGCATGGCCAATCAAGCTGTCGAGGCTGTAGCCGATGAAGCTATCAGCAAACTCGGACAGAAACTGGGACTGGACTCTGCCGCTACCGCCAATAAGGATTCAATCAAACAAAAGGTGACAGAGAAAGCAGCAGAAAAGGCACTGGATTTCTTAAAAAAGAAACTCAAATAAGAGAGAAGGAGAATGAATTATGCTTCTGAAGCTATATGACAAAAATAATAACCCGCAGGATTTACAACGAATCATCGACATCCTGAATGACGGCGGACTGATTATCTATCCCACTGATACGATGTACGCCATCGGCTGTCATGGTTTGAAGGAACGTGCTATAGAACGGATATGCCGGATCAAAGAGATAGACCCTAGAAAGAACAATCTGTCTATCATCTGTTATGACTTGAGTAGCATCAGCGAATATGCGAAAGTAGACAATAATATATTCAAGCTGATGAAGCATAATCTTCCGGGGCCATTCACCTTTATTTTGAACGGAACCAACCGGTTACCCAAAATCTTCCGCAACCGGAAAGAAGTGGGTATCCGTATGCCGGATAATAATATAATCCGCGAAATCGCACGCCTGCTGGATGCTCCCATTATGACGACCACTCTGCCTTACGAAGAGCATGAGGACTTGGAATATATGACAGATCCCGAACTGATAGATGAGAAGTTCGGTGACATTGTCGATCTGGTCATTGACGGAGGTATCGGAGGTATAGAACCTTCCACTGTAGTGAAATGTACCGACGACGAACTGGAAATCATCCGGCAAGGGAAAGGCTGGCTGGAAGAGGTATAAAAGCCGAAAAATGAATCGAACTGGTATGCTATATGATAGGAACGTGAATAAATAAGTTTTATTATTAGTAGCATGCCAGTTCGTTTATACACAGCAAAACAACGATTGGTTATCCCCCCAACAAACCAAAATCATCATATTCATCATGAAAAAATTAAATCACATCGGCATCTTTCTTGTATGTCTATTCATTACTATCCAATCATTTGCAAGTGAACCCATACGGGTAGCGTGCATAGGAAACAGTATTACTTATGGAACATTCATCCCCAACCGGGAAATGAACTGCTATCCGGCACAACTTCAAGCTTATCTGGGAGATGGGTATGAGGTCAAAAACTTCGGAGCCTCTGGTCGAACTATATTGTCTAAAGGAGATTACCCATATTCCGAAACAGATACCTACAAAGCATCTCTGGAATATCAGCCCGATATTGTATTAATCAAATTAGGTACTAACGATACCAAACCGCAAAACTGGAAATACAAAAACGAATTCAAAGACAATTACCAGACATTAATTGACACATACCAGAATCTGAAATCACATCCACGTATTATTCTCCTGACTCCTATCCGTTGTTTCCTGCCGGAGGGTTCGGAAATCAATGCACAACTGATAGAAAACGAGGTACGCCCCACGGTGGAAGAATTGGCCTGGAAAAATCAACTGGAAATTATCAATCTGTTTAATCTCTTCGGCGACCAGTGGGATTCGGTTATGCTACCGGACAAACTGCACCCCTCTTCTATCGGAGCAGGAGTCATGGCCCAAAAGATATATAAATATCTCGCTGTAAAAGCAACAGCTTCTCCAACAAAGCTGCAGACATCACTGGGAATACAAGATGCCAAACGATTCAACTTCCATGGACACCAAGGGTATGAATTTGAGAATGAGGGAGTAAAATGCCTTGTAGTAGAGCCCGCAAAAGAAGCCATAGGAAAACCTTGGATGATTCGTGCACGCTTTTGGGGGCATGAGCCACAGACTGACATAGCATTATTGGAACATGGCTTTCATATTGTTTACTGTGATGTAGCCGACTTATATGGCTCGGATAAAGCTGTTCAACGCTGGAATAGTTTTTACAAGCGAATGGTGAAAGCCGGATTCAACAAGAAAGTGGCACTTGAAGGGATGAGTCGTGGCGGGCTGATTGTCTATAACTGGGCGGCACAAAACCCGGAAAAAGTGGCATGTATTTATGCAGATGCCCCCGTAATGGACTTCAAAAGTTGGCCTATGGGACAAGGTAAATCTGCCGGTTCCGCCATGGATACGAAACAACTTCTCAATGCTTACGGTTTTAAAAACGAAGCTGAAGCGTTGAACTGGAAAAAGAATCCGATAGACTGTGCACCGACAATGGCAAAAGCTGGAATCCCCATCCTGCACGTGGTAGGTGATGCTGATCAAGTGGTGTCGGTTGCTGAAAACACAGCCATTTTCGAACAACGTATGGAGGAATTGCATGCACCAATTACTATTATTCATAAGCCTGGAGTGGATCATCACCCGCACTCCCTCAACAATCCCGAGCCTATTGTGCAGTTCATCCTCAAAGCTACGAACAGGGCGGAAAATATGCGTGTGCATCCTGTACCGGGAAATGAATTCCGTTCGGCAGCCGGATGGACCCAAAACTCGGACTGGAACAGCGTAGCAAAAGACATAACCGCCACTCTCAATGGGAAACATTTAAAACTGTTGTTATTGGGAAATTCCATCACACAAGGTTGGGGAGGTAACAGAAAAGAAGTGACTTACAAGCCCGGCAAAGAGGCTATGGACAATGCCATAGGAAAGGATAATTGGGAAAGTGCCGGCATATCCGGCGACCGCACGCAAAACCTGCTTTGGCGTGTCCGTTATGATAACTACAATAGTTGCCACCCTGAAAACATAGTGATTGCCATTGGAATTAATAATCTGATAAGTGGAAAAGACAGTCCTGAAAACACGGCTGAAGGAATTATCGCAGTAGCCAATGAAGTACGGAAGCAATTCCCCGAATCACGTATCATTCTTTTAGGTCTGTTTCCATCCGGTAAGGAACAACAGAGTAAAGTGCGCACACAATGTGATAAGATTCATGACATATTACAACATCACCGATTCGAGAAAGTTGAATATATCAATCCCACCAAATGGTTCACCGAAGCGGACGGAACTATGAAAGACGGACTTTATGGAAATGATTACATTCATTTCACTGGTGAAGGATATAAAGTAGCAGCAACAGAAATAGCCAAAATACTTGCTCGTTAGACAATCATCCAAAATCTAATCTTCACATAATAGTATCAGAAATTAAAAGGGCTGCGTCACATTTTCAGTGCGCAGCCCTTATTTCTATTATTTCATCACAAATTACTTAATCAATGATTCTGGATCCAAATGAGCAGATTCGATATCTTTGAAGTAACGGTAAGTACCCACTTTCAATTCAGCTGTAGCAGCATCATCACAAACGATAATACCCTTTTCATGCATTTGCAATGCACTGATTGTCCACATCTGTGTGATAGCACCTTCTACCGCATGATACAAAGCACGAGCTTTGTTATGACCATTTACAATAATCATCACTTCTTTTGCAGAAAGCACAGTACCTACTCCCACTGTCAAAGAAGTCTTAGGAACTTTGTTGATGTCATTATCAAAGAAACGGGAGTTAGCAATGATGGTATCCATTGTTAACGTTTTCTGACGAGTGCGTGAAGTCAATGAAGATCCCGGTTCGTTGAATGCAATATGTCCGTCAGGACCAATACCACCCATGAACAGGTCGATGCCACCGTATGACTTGATCTTTTCTTCGTAACGTGCACATTCTGCATCCAGATCCGGAGCGTTACCATTCAGAATATTAGTATTCTCGGGTTTAATGTCGATATGACCGAAAAAGTTATTCCACATGAAAGAATAATAGCTTTCCGGATGTTCTTTCGGCAATCCTACATATTCGTCCATGTTGAATGTTACCACATTCTGGAAGGAAACGATTCCTTTCTTATTCAGGTCGATCAAAGCTTTATACATGCCCAGAGGAGATGATCCGGTGGGACAGCCCAATACAAATGGTTTCTCGGGGGTTGGATTGGCAGCTTTTATTTTAGCGGCAACGTAATGTGCAGCCCACAGAGATACGGACTGGTAGTCCGGCTGAATAATAAGTCTCATAAGTCGATTATTTTATAGGTTAGTTAATAAATTATCTCATTCACTGTTTTAACGATCTTTCTTCAAACGGTCCGCCATGGCACGTGCCAGATTTTCGCACTGGGTATAAGTCAGGTCTTTCATAGCCTGCTTCATCTCCACCGGATCACCGATCAATTCGAATTTACTCTTTTCAGCAAACTCCGCCAGACGTTTCACCGCAGCACCTGCCCATGCAAAAGAACCGAAGTAACCCAAATAGCGTCCTTTCACCTCACGCAGCAGAATCTTTGAAAGCAGCGCTTCCACCTCCGGAAATATCTGATTACTATACGTAGGAGAACCGATAATCAATCCCTTATAACGGAAAATATCCGCTATGATATAAGAAGGATGACTCTTTGTTACGTTATGCATAACGATATTCTTAACCCCCTGTGCAGAAAGCTCTTCAGCAATAGCTTCCGCCATCTGCTCTGTATTTCCATACATGCTTCCGTAGGCAATAACAACACCTTCATCCGCATCATAACGACTCAAACGATCATATATGCCGATCACCTTTGCAATATTCTCTGTCCATACAGGTCCGTGAGTAGAACAAATGGCAGAAATGGGAAGTCCACCTAATTTCTGCAAAGCCCTTTGCACGGGGCTTCCGTATTTACCAACGATATTAGAGTAGTAACGAACCATTTCTCCCCAGTACTTATCGACATTGATCCGGGTATCCAGGAATCCGCCATCTACAGTACCAAAACATCCGAATCCGTCACCGGAGAAAAGAACTCCATCCGTTTCATCAAAAGTCATCATCGTTTCCGGCCAATGCACCATTGGAGTCATATAAAAACGCAGTTTGTGACGTCCTAAAGCGAGGAAATCACCGTCCTTTACCAGATATTGTTCACCGGTTACCCCATAGAAACCTTCAATCATACCGAATGTTTGCTTATTACCCACGATAATAATTTCCGGATAATGTTGTTTAATCAATCGGATAGATCCCGAATGATCCGGTTCCATGTGATTTATAATCAAATAATTAATGGGACGTTCTCCAATCACTTGCTTGATTTTACGCAAGTAGACTTCAAAATAACAGATATCTACCGTATCTACCAATGCCACCATTTCATCATCAATCAGATAAGAGTTATATGAAACTCCATAGGGCAATGGCCACATCGCTTCAAATCTGTGCTTGTTACGGTCATTTACTCCCACATAGTGGACATTTCCTTTAATTCTTGTTTTACTTTCCATCTTTCAAATCCATTAAATATTTCTTCCACTATTCTATACTCCGCAAAACAGCTATTTATTAAGTGGTAAGTTTATCGTTTGCAAAAATAATCCTTTTTTCCGAATCCCTATACTTCTTACCTTGATAAGCACCTCTTTCTTTCATTCTTTTTTGTAAACGAGCTACAAATTCATAATTTTTCAATCCCCAGTCCGGAGCTATTAATAAATCTTTAGGAGATTGGGAAACAAAACGTTCCACAACCATATCGGGACGGAGATGTTCTACATAATCAATCACCAGATCAATATATTCCTCAACCTCGTTAAACAAATGAAAGCCAGCAGGAGTTACGTCATACTCATGCGCCATTCGCGTACCACGGATCAACTGTAACTGATGGATTTTAAGTGTAGCTAAAGGCAGATCGGAAAGAATTTCGGCATGTGCCACCATTGTATCATGTGTTTCTCCCGGAAGTCCGAGGATGATATGTCCACCTGTCAGGATACCACAGGCCGCTGTCTGACACACAGCTTCTACTGTATCTGCATAAGTATGCCCCCGATTGATGCGTTTTAAGGTTTCATCACAAGTGCTTTCGATCCCATATTCTACCATGAGAAACGTATGTTTGTTCAAATCTTCCAGATAACGCAACAAACTTTCCGGCATACAATCGGGACGCGTACCAATCACCAGCCCGACTACCCCATCCACCGCCAATGCTTCCTCATACTTACGCTTCAAGCCTTCCAACTCCGCATATGTATTGGTGTAGGCCTGAAAATAGGCCAAATATTTCATTTCCGGATATTTATGGGCAAAAAAGCATTTACCTTCTTCCAATTGAATTGCAATAGATTTCTCTGTCCGACAATAATCCGGATTAAAAGTCTGGTTATTGCAGTAAGTACATCCACCCCACCCTTTTGTACCATCACGATTGGGGCAAGTGAAACCTGCATTCAATGAAATCTTTTGTACTTTGTAAGGAAAATATTTCCGTAAAAAAGTAGGGAAATCATTATATAATAGCTGTGTAGACATATTCATTCACTTCATTCTTTATTTTACCTACAAACATAAGCAAAATCAACGAGTTACGGAAAGTTGGCACAAAATATCTTCAATATATTAAAAATTTCATAAATACCATAAGATAAATTAATAAATATTGCAATTCGAAAAACTATTTAATTAGCTTTGCTATGATTTTAGGCATTGGCAGGAGGATACTTGTGAAAGTCTTGTGCAATTTATTCCCCAATTATGATTTCATCTCACCATACCCCATGCAACTCTTGTCAATAAAATTATCCTCTTTATAATCTTATTCAGATTATAAAGAGGATTTTTTTAACTAATATTACTCTCTTATTTTTGTTCAAAACACAACATAGAGATCAATGCTGTATAGGATGAAGAGGAAAAAATAGGAAAAAACGAGTATTATTCGTTCAAACCGCTTATCGGACTTTCCATTCTGCATTGTTTTGTTTATTTTTGCTATAAACATTAAAGTAACTACTATGAAACGGCTCCATACTTTATTTCTTCTTCTAACAATAGCGATCGATATAGCTGCTCAACCTATCTGCCAAGTTAAACATTTCTCCGTGAGTGACGGTCTCGCTCAAGGTAATGTAATGAGCATTTTACAGGATCAGAAAGGGCTTGTTTGGTTTAGTACCTGGAACGGGCTTAACAAGTTTGACGGATACACTTTTAAGACATATAAAACTTCGCAAGAGAGTAAATATGCATTCGGCAGTAATCGCATGGGAACTATTTCAGAAAGCAAATACGGAGATATATGGTGCCCCACTTACGATGGACAAGCCTGTCTTTTTGATGTGGAAACCGAGAAGTTTATTGATGTTCTCCAACCTATTGAACTTTCCACGAAACAAACTAACAATGTTACACGCATTTATTCGCTGGAGAAAGGGATTGCCTGGATTCTCTGTGAAAGCGGATATGCATTCAGAGTGGACGAACAATTATGCAAAAAAGGAGAAGGTATCACACTTTATTCAGCTTCCAACCACAACCTGAAAGGATATCAAATATTTAACATTTATCAAGACTCTGAAGAAGATGAATGGATATTGACAGACAAAGGTGTTTCCATCATAGGAAAGAAAACACTGGATACTGACTTTCCTTTCCAGTTCATCACCCAAATAAAGGAAACGATCTATCTGATTGCAGAAAATGACAAGTTAGCCAGATATGACTTCCACACTAAAAAACTGAAATTCGTAGATATTCCTTATCCGCATCATAAAATAAACAATGTCACCACCATAGGAAAAGATATGCTGGCCTTGGGAACGGATAATGGAGTGATTTTGTATTCTATCCCGAAGAACAGTTTCCAGCAAATAGACATCCGTACAGCTACCCAAACTTCCAACGATGTAGAATCTGTCTATCAAGACCACTTGGGAGATATCTGGATTTTTTCAAAAGATCCGGGCATTGTCCATCTTAACCTCGTGACCAATGAAAAAGAGCATCTGTTCACCCCAAAAGATGAGATTATCAAGCATGGGCGTAAAAGTCGCAAACTTATTTTTGAAGATAATGCGAAAAACCTATGGTTACTCCCCACGGAAGGAAACTTTTGCTACTATGACCGGAAAGAAAGAACTCTCAAACCGCTTCTTACGGATATCAATAATCCTAAGTCTATTTTCAGTCCGTTAGTCAGGTCTTATACATTGGATAATCAGGGAAACTGTTGGTTTGCAACAGCACGTGGTGTAGAGAAACTATGCTTCTTTCCACAGAGCTATCAATTTAACCTGACTGATTACGAGGCAGAAACACGTGCATTCCTGCAAGACAGCAATAAACGTCTATGGACAGCATCGAAATCTAATTATATCCAAATATTCGCACCGGATGGTAACCTGGTGGGGTACTTATCCAAACAAGGAAATATCATTAAGGAAAAACAATCGTTCTATAATGGGGTATATTCAATTCTGGAAGACAAAGATGGAAATATATGGTTGGGGACTAAAGAAATCGGACTTTTCCAACTTAAAAAGACAGGAGCAAATCATTACTCTATTCACCATTTTGAACACCAGACAAATGATCCTTATAGTTTAAGCAGTAATAGCATTTATGCTATCTTTCAGGACAGTCGTAATAATATTTGGATAGGATGTTATGGGGGTGGATTAAATCTGCTGGCACAAGCTAAAGATGGAAAAGTTTCATTTATTCATAGTAATAATGAGTTAAGAAACTATCCCATAGCTTACGGTATGAAAGTACGCAATATTGCAGAAGCTCCGGGAGGAGTGATTTTAGTGGGAACGACTAACGGACTGCTGACATTCTCGAACAACTTCGAACGCCTGGAAGAGATTAAATTCTACCGGAATATCCGTAGACCGGGAGATAAAAACAGTCTTAGTGCCAACGATATCATGCATATCTATACAGACAAGAATAAAACCACTTATATCATCAGTTTCACCGGAGGCGTAAATAAAGTGATATCTCCCAATCTGCTGAACGAGAATATCCAATTCAGAAACTACGACAAGAACAACGGGCTGGCGTCCGATTTGGCACTATCAATGATTGAAGATACACAGAATCAGCTATGGGTTGTTTCGGAGATTGCGCTCTCCAAATTCGATCCAGCCAAAGAAACTTTTGAGAACTATGAATTAAGTTCCATCTATCAGGAATTCAATTTCTCCGAAGCTCTTCCTATTATCAATGCCCGCAACCAAATTATCTTAGGAACTGATAAAGGCTTTCTGGAAGTTTCTCCGGAGAAGATGCGGAAGAGTAGCTATGTCCCTCCTATTGTGTTTACGGGACTCAAGATTCAAGGACACCTTACCGATCACTCTATTGACAATCTGGAAGAATTGGAACTGGAGCCCTCTCAAAGGAATGTAACTTTCCAGTTTGCTGCACTTGATTATGTCAATCCAAAAGGGATTTTATATGCCTATCGCCTGCAAGGACTAGAAGAAGAATGGAATGAAGCAGATAATAACCGTTCCGCTAGCTACATCAACTTACCTGCAGGCAAATATCAGTTGCAGATAAAGTCAACAAACAGTGACGGGGTCTGGGTGGACAATGTACGGACTCTATCTATACATGTACTCCCCACCTTTTGGGAAACCTACTGGGCATGGCTGCTCTATTTCATTCTATTCATACTCTTTACGGCAAGCATCGTATATGTATTATTTTACATCTACCGGTTACGTCACAGAGTGGATATGGAACAACAATTAGCAAATATCAAACTGCGATTCTTTACTGACATATCTCATGAATTACGTACTCCGCTAACTTTAATCAGTAGCCCTGTGACAGAGGTATTAGAGAATGAGCCGCTTTCTCCTTCCGCCCGTGAGCATTTGACTTTGGTACATCAGAACACAGAGCGCATGCTCCGACTGATGAATCAGATTCTGGATTTCCGCAAGATTCAGAATCAGAAAATGAAACTACTGATTGAAGAGACCGATTTGATTCCACTTTTGCAAAAGGTGATGAGTAGCTTCAAACTGATAGCTGAAGAAAAGAACATAAACTATCAGCTGACTTCTACCATCCAGTCGGTATATAGCTGGGTGGATAGAGATAAGTTTGAAAAGATATTCTTCAATCTGCTTTCCAATGCATTCAAATATACACCTGCCGACAAGTCGATTACAGTCAATATCACAACGAAAGAGAAGACGGTAGAGATAGAGGTTGCAGACGAAGGAATCGGAATTGCAGTAGAAAAGCAACATTCCTTGTTCCAACGCTTCGAGTCATTGGTAAAACAGAATATTCTGCAACCATCTTCCGGCATCGGGCTGTCTCTCGTGAAAGAGATGGTGGAAATGCATCATGGCACTATTACAGTAAATAGTCAACCCGGAATAGGCAGCCGTTTTACAGTAAGCTTGCCTTTACAACGGGAAATTTTCGAAGAGGATGTACAAGTCGAATTTATCCTGAATGATAGTCAGAGTTCAGCACCTCATCCCGTCGATAGCATGAAAGCGCCAGAAGAGGTGGAAGAAAAAGAAGACCTTGAGACTAATTCGGATGGTTTCTCCATATTGGTGGTAGAAGATAATGAAGAGTTAAAGGCTTTTCTGAAAAGTATTTTGTCGGAGAATTATACGGTAATCACAGCTTCCAATGGTGAAGAGGGATTGCAACATGCTGTTGACGACCTGCCCGATCTTATTATCAGCGATGTTATGATGCCGGTGATGGACGGTTTAGAAATGATTAGGCAAATCAAAGAGAACAACAATATTTGCCATATCCCCATCATTGTATTATCAGCCAAAGCCTCTCTGGACGACCGTATCGCCGGATTGGAACAAGGCATTGACGATTATATCACCAAACCTTTCAGTGCTACTTATCTAAAGACCCGTGTAGCCTCCTTGTTACGACAACGCAAAGCATTGCAGGAGCTCTATATGAATAGGCTGATGGAAGGAAAGAATACCTCTTCTCCCGATCCTCTGACTCCTTCACAACCACAGATTACTCCATACGACGAGCAATTTATGAAAAAAGTAATGGCATACATGGAAGAACAGATGGACAATGCCGAACTAACGATTGACGAATTTGCAGAACAGTTGATGCTTAGCCGTACAATCTTCTACCGGAAATTAAAATCAATCGTCGGACTGACACCTGTTGACTTTATACGGGAAATACGTATCAAACGTGCCGTACAACTGATTGACAGCGACGAATATAACTTCTCCCAGGTAGCATATATGACGGGGTTCAACGATCCGAAATATTTCAGCAAGTGCTTCAAGAAAGTGATAGGAATTACCCCGTCAGAATACAAAGAGAGAAAAAAATAACTCTTTGATAAGCATATAAAAAGTCCCTTTATACCCGGTTGTCTCATTATTCGATCAATCAAAATTTGATAGAGTAAACTGATATAAAGGGACTTTTCATACAAGATAAAGAGATTTGCCTGTCAACAACACATCAATATCCAAACTTACATTGACAAACAAACACCTGTTTTTCCGAATCATCATTAAATACTTCTTCTTCAAATCCTCCATATTTATGAATAATACTAAAACCATTCCATTCCAAATATGAATCCAACTCTTGAGGGAAAAACATTCTCATATCCAGATTTTGAATAGAATTGAATTCACCATTGATAAAATAATGCCATTCGATCCGATTAATCTGGGTTTTATTTTCATATCGCATTGTCTGCTTTATCGAAACTTCTCTTCCATCATCAGTTGTATACGTGGCTATTTCCTGCTGCTCTTTCTCATCTTCAACTATATACCGAATATTCGGATTAAAACAATCCAACAGAAATAAGCCTCCGTCTTTGAGGTGATTTTTAACGACATGAAGTACCTTAAATAAATCTTCATTCTCATATAAATGATGGATCGAATTAAATGGAATAAAAATAAGGTCGTACTTCTCCTGTAAATCCAGAGTCCTGATATCCGCCTGAATGAAATTGATTCTTAGTCCAGCCTCGGCAGCTTTCATCTTAGCCTGATGGAGCATTGAAGCAGTGTAATCAACCCCACTTATATCATATCCATCCTTTGCAATAGGAAGAGTAAGTCTGCCAGTTCCACAGCAAAGCTCAAGTATTCGGGCATCCTTGTTTTTAGGTAACCACCGCTTATAAAATTGCAAATCATCCATGCTGGTATTCATTCCATCATAAATATTTGCATCATAAATTAAATCGCCAACTTTATAATCACTATTCATTTGCCTCCTCCAATATCCATTATTTACTATTATTTCTTATACAAACAAGAATATCCCCAACGCACAATGTACCAAAAGGATATTCTATAAATAACCGGAAGTATTACCGGTCGTTCGCAAATGTAGTAAATATCTATAAGCCAGCTATGATTATCCTCTAAAACCTTTACTTTAGTGATTTTCTATTTCGATAAAGGTTCGATATATGACCTTGTTGGATATTCTACTCAAATATGAAATTCTTAATAGATAAGCTCTTATTTGAACCTCTGAACACAAAATAGACTTTCTCTTTCTTTCGTAATTTCTTTACTTCAAAACTCTGCTTCGTCCACTCCCCGTTAGTAGATTGAATAGTGCAAGAAGCCAACAGTTCCCCTTGTAAAGAACCTCTTCTCATCTCAAGAACTCCTCCCGGATTCAAAGCCTGCAGTTCGAATGTTATCTTTCCGGGTCTTTTCTTAAATGTCAAGTTATTAAACACAAGCCAATCGCTGTCCTTTATATCCGTTAGAAATTGCATCGGACGTTTGCCGACAGGACGAACCAATGTCATCCCTTCCCGGTCGTCATAACGAAAGAAGTCTATTTCCGTAAATGCATCATAATGATTGCCGCGATGCGCACTTTCCAGTTCAAAAGAGTCAAAGTCGGCATATCCGCAAGGATTTCCTTTCATTACATTATAACAACAGAGTGCATGCCGTATCCCTAGAAATCCCCAGAAATTAGAAACACCTTCAGGACCGAAACGATGATATTGGCGATTATCCAAACTATAATGAAAACGAGTAGCCCCTTCTTTCGTTGTTTCTGTGCGCAGATAAATTCTCTGAACATCTTTCAATTCAAGACTATCCACAATCATCTCTGCCGCATTCCGGTTCCCTTTTCTCATTTCAAGCCAAAAGCGGTTGTCCTTCTTTCTGACTCCAAATTGATACATCATTCTTCCCATAATCCCATTTCCGGCAAAGTCACCTTCCTTTAAACCGGACAAGTCTAATAATACCGTGCCCGTGCTATACGGTCCTGTCACCTTTTGAGTTAACGAGTTCCTCGCCCAATAAAAACCTTTGGCATGTTGAGCATATATTCTAAAATAACCCGGCCTGTCCGTCAAGCTCCACTTCTCTTTATACGGAACATGATTAAATTCCCAGACCGGAGCCAATTCCGGTTTGTCAAAAGAATCGGAATGATGAGGATAATTCATCTTATGTTTACCTTTGACTGCCGGTTTCCGATAAGTAACCACTCCTTTCCCCGGTCTGCCTTCCGGTCCGACAACCGGCCATTCATTCTCCCATTTCATAGGATATAACATAAGACACCTCCCCATATAATCGCGATCTTGAAAAGTGTATGCCCAGGATTCTCCTTCAGCCGTTTCTATATACCCACCCTGATGAACACCTGCACCGGCATAATTAATATCATCATCTATCAGAACTTTCGTTTCATAAGGTCCATAAAGGTTTCGTGAACGGCTTATCATCTGCACCCCATCATACCCCAACGCCGGATTAAAGACATAATACCATCCGTTTCTTTTATAAGTGTGACATCCCTCAAACAAATGGCCGTAACCTTCGGGAGCTGTTATAATGAGCGTTCCTTTATCTTGAGGGTCGAGCACTCCCGTAGCATCATCTTTCAACCGCGTCAGATAGATTTTCCCTTTTCCGTGAGTGACATACTTTTTACCGTCATCATCAATAAAAAAGCCGGGATCATACAACCGCTTTTCAAACTTATGCATCGTATAAGGACCTTCCGGCCTCGTACTCTTAAACATGACGAAGCCATCATCCGCAATATTGACTCCTATATAATAAATGCCTTCATCATATCTGATGGTAGGGGCCCAGCACAAACGGCTATAAGCCGTTTTCTCATTTTCCATCCGATATTGAGGCTGGAAAGTGATACTGTCATAGGCATGACCGATAATTTGCCAATTAATCAAATCTTTCGAATGACAGACCGGAATTCCCGGCATTGCCACGAAGGACGAACTAACCATGTAATAATCCTCCCCTACACGGATAATATCCGGATCAGGATAATCGGCATTAATCACCGGATTGGTATAGGTTCCGTCACCATTATCGGAGGATAACAGGACATATCTCTGAACAGGTGCACAAGCTTGCAGGAACGTCAATATGCACCCCAGAATCAAAAGATAAGGTAAACACTTAAAAGAACAAGTCGAATGATACATCATAGTATTCGCATTTTAATCAATGAATAAACGCCCGGATGAGCTTAATTAACAATGCAATATTAAGCATTTCCTCCATCCTGCCAGAGTAATAATCAGTACAAAAGGAGGACAATCATACATACCCTTTCAAACAAACATTTCAGTATCTTTCTATTTACATTATAAAGTTCACGTTCTATTCAGCTAAAATGTTTTATCTTTGAACAGGTCTATGGATTTATCGGCTCCAAATAAGCCTTGCATAGGAAATCCTCCTTTTCTACCGGATATTCCCCACAAAAATAATGAAAAGCACGTACTATTGCAGTCTCAAATCTAAAAACCAAAAGAACTAGAAAATGAAAAAGCAATGGATCATTGCCTGTCTTATCGGAATTCAAGGGGTAAATGTACAGGCACAACAACCCAGCAAGTATCCCTATCAGGACACGAAATTAACTGCGGAACAACGGGCGGACGATTTACTTCAACGCCTCACATTAGAAGAAAAAGTGGCGTTGATGCAAAACAACTCACCGGCTATTCCCCGGCTTGGCATTAAGCCGTATGAATGGTGGAACGAAGCTCTTCATGGCGTTGCCCGCGCCGGACTGGCTACTGTCTTTCCACAAGCCATAGGTATGGCCGCTTCTTTCAACGACGAACTATTATACGAAGTCTTTGATGCCGTATCTGACGAAGCACGCGCCAAGAACCGCCAATTCAATGAAAAAGGACAATATAAACGTTATCAGGGACTGACCATGTGGACTCCCAACGTCAATATCTTCCGCGACCCCCGCTGGGGACGGGGACAGGAAACATACGGCGAAGACCCTTATTTAAGCGGACGTATGGGAATGGCGGCAGTCAGAGGTCTGCAAGGACCGGAAGATGCCGAATATGACAAACTTCATGCCTGCGCCAAACACTTTGCCGTACACTCGGGTCCCGAATGGAACCGTCACAGCTTCAACGCAGAAAACATTGCACCCAGAGACTTATGGGAAACCTACCTTCCTGCTTTCAAGGAACTGGTACAAAAAGCAGGAGTTAAAGAAGTGATGTGCGCTTACAACCGTTTCGAAGGCGATCCCTGCTGCGGCAGCAACCGTCTGTTAACCCAAATTCTCCGCAACGACTGGGGATTCAAAGGAATCGTAGTCACCGACTGCGGAGCAATCGGAGACTTTTTCCAACGCAAGAAACATGAAACGCATCCCGATGCCGCCCATGCCTCTGCCGACGCTGTTTTAAGCGGAACAGATCTCGAATGTGGCGGTAACTTCAAAAGCATCACCGATGCTGTGAAAAAAGGCCTGATTTCGGAAGAGAAAATCAATACATCAGTCAAAAGACTACTGAAAGCCCGCTTTGAACTGGGAGAAATGAATTCGACTCATCCCTGGAGTAACATTCCATTTTCTGTTATCGACTGTCCCAAACACAAAGAACTGGCACTGAAAATGGCACATGAAAGTCTGGTATTACTCCAAAACAATAACAACATCCTTCCATTAAACCGTCAGATGAAAGTCGCAGTCATCGGCCCCAACGCCAACGACTCGGTAATGCAATGGGGTAACTACAACGGCTTTCCTTCACATACCGTCACTTTACTGGAAGGAATACGCGCCAAACTACCTGACGCACAAATCATCTACGAACCTGTATGCGGATATACAAACGACACCACCCTGCACAGCCTATTCAATCAGTGCAGCATCGACGGAGAAGCCGGATTCAACGCCACCTACTGGAATAACCGCGAATATAAAGGCAAAATTGCTGCAACCGACCGTCTGACCACTCCTTTCCATTTCAGTGCAGAAGGTTCTACCGTATTTGCTCCCGGTGTAGGATTGAAAAACTTCACCGCCATCTATCGTTCCACTTTCCGCCCAACAGATTCCGGTGCCGCCACTTTCCGCGTGATGACTAACGGAGGAGTTACTTTATTCCTCAACGGCAAGCAAATAGCAGAAGCCACCAACATCAAGAATCATACCAATCTGTATTCTTTCAACTACGAAGCAGGAAAGAGTTACGACATCGAGTTGCGTTTTATTCAGGTTAAAGATAACCCTGCACTGAACTTCGACTTGGCAAAACAAACTCCAATGGATGCCCGTGAAATCCTGAACAAGTTGCAAAGCGCAGATGTAGTTATCTTTGCCGGAGGCATCTCCCCCCTATTGGAAGGAGAATCCATGCGGGTATCCGACCCCGGATTCAAAGGCGGCGACCGTACAGAAATCGAATTGCCCGCCATCCAGCGAGAAGTTCTTGCTCTTCTAAAGAAGAATGGAAAGAAAACAGTATTCGTCAACTTCTCCGGTTCGGCAATGGCCATCGTGCCTGAAACGCAGAATTGCGATGCTATCCTGCAAGCATGGTATCCCGGACAGGCAGGTGGAACAGCCGTTGCCGATGTTCTTTTCGGAGATTACAATCCTGCCGGACGTCTGCCTATCACTTTCTATAAAAGCATGCAACAATTACCGGATTATGAAGATTATTCGATGAAGGGACGTACCTACCGTTTCATGACGGAAACACCTCTTTATCCATTCGGCTACGGTTTAAGTTATACCCGTTTCTCTTATGGGAAAGCTACCCTGAACCAATCGAAGCTGACCAAAGGCGAAAAAGCAATCCTTACTATCCCGGTAAGTAACGTCGGGCAGAGAGACGGTGAAGAAGTGGTTCAAGTGTATATCTGCCGTCCTGACGACAAAGAAGGTCCGCAAAAAACTCTTCGTGGTTTCCAACGGGTTAGCATTGCTAAAGGTAAGACACAGAACGTCCAGATAGAGCTTCCGTACGATTCTTTCGAATGGTTTGATGCAGCGACCAATACCATACGTCCTTTAAACGGAACATATAAGATACTTTACGGAAACAGTTCAAATGAAAAAGACTTGCAAACGTGCAGTATTCAGATTCAATAGGCAATGCTATTACATACAATTTGAGGCCGGGTTAATGAACTTAGGCTACATTGAGAATTTATAAAAAATGGTTTTTATTGTCAGGCCAAGAGTTATGGCTTCATAAAGTGATTGTTTTCAAGCTATTACCCACTGACAATAGAAGCTGACAATAGGCTGACAATAAAGATTTCCGTCTTTTATTGTCAGCCTATTATTGTTTAAAACTGCACTATGCAGCTATTATCCCTTACTTACCAAGCCTGCATTATTCCGCAAAGACACCGTTATTGTTCAACTAAGGTGCCGTTATCGTTCTGCTAAAGTATCGATCTTGTTAGTTCTTCACGGCCGTGACGAGATCTCTCCACGGCTGTGGTAGTATCTCACCACGGCCGTGAGAAGAAGCTACCACGGCCGTGGGAAGGTAAAGATAGCGGCACCTTTCAGGGAAAACGCATTATACTCTTTCCTTAATCTTTTATACATTTATCTTACACCAATATTGTCTTTTCATCTTATTAATAAGATATTTATCTTTCATTTACAATATTATTTGAGTACATTTACGTGATTATAAATCACAATTAAAATGAAGCAAGAAACTAAAAGAAAGATTGAGATCAGCAACCTACATGAATTTGCTGATTCATTAATATTGATAGATAACCGGATAGACCGTTGTAAAAAACATCAGGCCAGTACCATTGTTCTTATTGCAATTTCTGCTGTTATATGTGGCGCTGATACTTGGAATTCAATAGAAGACTTTGGTAAAAGTAAAGAATCTTTTTTTGCAGCCAAGCTTTCCAATTTTAATGGTATCCCTTCCCATGATACATTTAATCGCTTTTTCTCGGCATTAGATCCTTTAAAATTTGAAGAATCTTATAGGCAATGGGTCCAAAGCATTCTCAAATGTTATTCGGGGCATATAGCCATTGATGGTAAAACCATACGAGGAGCCTATGAATCCGAATAGGACAAGCGTCATCGTAAACAAGGAGTGCTTCCTGATTCGAATACGGGAAAGTACAAATTGCATGTCATCAGTGCATTTGCAACAGAACTGGGAATCTCCCTTGGACAGTTATGTACACAAGAAAAGGAAAATGAGATAGTTGTCATTCCTGAATTATTAGATATGTTGTGTATAAAAGATTGTATTATTACAATTGACGCTTTAGGATGCCAGCGTACAATTGCAGAGAAAGTCATAAAGGGAGAAGGTGACTACATTTTTATAGTGAAAGATAATCAACCGAAATTAAAGGAAATAGTACTGTCAGTAACAGAAAGTATTGTATCAAAAGGTACAACAGTACGATTTGACAAATATGAGACGCATGAAGAAGGACATGGCAGGAATGAGTCGAGAATCTGCTATTGCTGCAACGATCCTGGTTTCCTGGGAGCAGATATTAGAAAGAAGTGGAAAAATATACAGTCTTTCGGATATATAGAGAATACCAGAAATACAAACAAAGGCACTACAGTGGAAAAAAGATGTTTTATATCTTCCTTGGAACCTGATGCGCAGAAGATACTTAAAAATAGTAGAGAACACTGGGAAATTGAGAATAATCTACATTGGCAGCTAGATGTCAATTTCCATGAAGATAATACCAGAAGAAGAAATATATCAGCATTAAACTTCTCCGTACTGGCGAAAATTGCATTGGCTACATTAAGAAACAACAAAAGAGAGATACCAATCAATAGAAAAAGATTAATAGCAGGGTGGGATAATGAATTCTTATGGGAACTTATTTTACATGATTTATAATGCGTTTTCCCTGCGGCACCTTTGTCCAACTATACCGGCACACTAATCAAACTATACAGGTATACTTACTCAACTATACAGACATACTTACTCAACTGTACAGGCATACGAATGCAACTATATCAGAACCTTAAAACAACAATTCCAAGATGTCAGCATAACTATACGATAAAAAAACAGGCTGACAATAAAAGACGGGAATCTTTATTGTCAGCCTATTGTCAGCTTCTATTGTCAGCATGTATTATACTGTAATTCACATCTTTAACTGCCACCCTGACAGATTGACAATAAAAACAGTATAAAAACAATTAGTATAGTTAGTTTTTGGTTAGTAACCGCTTCTCCGAAATCGTTCCCAACTCTTTTCCGTTAATGGTGATATCCGTTGTATTTTCTATCTGTATCATAGATTGATCGGGAGTGTCAATTTCCACATTCTCAATGTTGAGCTTTGCCACTTTATTCACTACAATACCCTCTTTAGCACCTGTAACCACCATATTCTTGATGGAAATATTCTCAATCGGCATTTCGGGAAGTCCGTTCAGATACGCCGCCCGTCCTGCTCCCCTGCAAAACACATCCGAGATATAGATGTTCCTAAAAGCAGGAGTCTCTTCACTCACACTCGGAATCGGTTCACCGGGAGCACTTTTGGCCGCATAATATAAATCGGCAATCAAAGCATCATTAGGAATATCAATCATATTTATATTGTTGATGTAAATATTCTCCACGACGCCACCACGTCCACGGGCACTTTTAAACCGCAACCCGACATCCGTGCCGATAAAAGAACATTCGGACACATATACATTCTTCACTCCTCCGGACATCTCACTACCAATTACGAATCCGCCATGACCATGCAAAACGGTATTGTTTCTCACAATCACATTCTCACAAGGTTCACCTCTGCGACGGCCATCTTCGTCTTTACCAGACTTCAGGCAGATTGCATCATCTCCCGCATCAAAGAAACAGTTGGCAATCAGCACATTCTTGCATGATTCCACATCGAGCGCGTCTCCGTTCTGCGAATACCAGGGATTGAACACCTTTACATCATTCAATATCAAAGATTCGCACGAAAGCGGATGAAGACACCAGCTCGGAGAGTTTTTGAAAGTCACGCCTTCCAGAAGCACCTTTTTACTCTTCACAATACTTAGCAGTACAGGACGCAGCCAACTTTTCATCTCCTCCCATTCTTCACTCGTGATTTCAGCCTGTTGATTCCCCTGGCCAGACATGAGAACGGATGCTTTCAATGCCCCTTCATTAGGATACCACACCTTGCCGTTCTCATCCACATTACCACCGGAGTTCACCAGATTCTTCCACTGTCTGTCCGTCATTTTATCCTTCTTCACAGGACGCCATCTGTCTCCCGCTCCATCAAAAACGCCATAACCGGTAATAGCTATGTTTTCTGCATTCATTGCCGAGATAGGCGACTGGCAGCGCCGTGTATCCAGTCCTTCAAATGAAGTCGTAATAATCGGATACAACGAGGTGTCACCGCTAAACACAATCAAAGCATTCTTTTCTGCATGCAAATTGACGTTACTTTGCAAAACAATGGGGCCTGTGAGCCACAAACCTTCCGGAATGATTACTTTCCCCCCTCCTTTGTCGTGCACTACTTTGATAGCCTTATTAATAGCCTCCGTGTTCAGCGTCACCCCATCGCTTTTTGCTCCGAAATCACAGATATTTACCTGATAATCGGGAAAAACGGGACGCTCTATGGCGGGCATGGAGAAAGGAAGGTCTGCATACATTGCCTTCAAATCTGTCTCCACATCCACCTGCTTGGCAGTACCCTGACAAGCACAAAATAGTCCTATGATGACCGGCACCAAGCCAGTCATTCGATTCAATCTATTCATCGTATCTTTTTACCTAAACATTTTATTATTTGAACCAAGCCGCATCGGTATAGCCATCCCAACTCATGATGGTTTCACGTGTACCGAAGTATTGATCGTATTGTTCCTTACTAAGTTGCAGCACTGTATTGCGCACCGTTGCCGGAATAGATTGATAAATATCCGAACCCGATTCAGTCTTGCAGTTGTAAAGTTTGCAGCCGGTGGCAACAGTAGGTACAGCCGGTGTCAGCGGTTTATTCTCTCCTACAAAGTTAGGACCGTACACATCGGCAAACGTACAGTTTAAGAAGGTCAGATTGTCCGGCTCGAACTGATAAATCAAAGTAGAGTTAGTGACGCCTTCGCCTACCGTGAAACGGCTGTTCAAGAATACATATCCCAAGTAACCCGCACTGACACGCGCTTGCATTACAGCACGTGTACCGGTAGGCGCATGAAGTTCGCAGTCTTCAAACAGTACCACCTTACCCGCCCCCCAGATGAAATCGGTAGCTCCGGCTATGAAACAATCTTTGAACCAGTTGTAACCTCCACCGGGAAGCAAAGTATCCTGGAAACTCAAGACACGGCAATTGATAAAAGCAGCCGATTTGTTGTTAATATAAAGTGCCTCGGCCTGACCATTCTTGCCTAGTGTCCAGCCATACGCATTCTCTATCGTCACATTTTCAAAGCGGATTTTATCACTGTTACCATCGAGTATCACCACCGAACGACCTCCGGAAGAGGGCACAATAGTGCCGGTAGGGGCAAACTGATCGATATTGGTTCCGCCGCCTATACCACCGTTAATATCATTGCTGTTATCATATTGAATATTGACAACCGTATTATCACTAGCATTTCCTTTTACTGTGATGTTGCTTTGATCGCGCAAGTAGATAATCTCCTGATAGATACCGTCATCCATCCGGAATGTCTTAGCAGCATTCAAATCGACATGTGTGGCACAGAAGTCAATAGCACCTTGCAAAGTATAGAAGTCAGCATTGGGGTCGGTGTGACTAATTTTCACCTCATAGTTCGGTCCGGTCAATGCTGGTGCCGGCTTCGTCTTGAACGTCCATGCACGGCCATATACTCCCTTGAAGTCTGTTTGTTTCACTGCTGCCTGTTCGATGGTTACATAATATTCGGTGTCGGGTTGTAAGCGCTGTTGATGAGGCTTGATAATGAAACTCTTACCTTCCACCCGTGCCGGATAATAATTGACGATACGACGACTGACGGAAGAACCGGTAGGCGTAACGCCGATAATATCCATCCACGTATTCAGTTGGGTCTGACCGTTTACGATAGACTGTCTGCGTTCTGCCATATTGATTTCATCTACCTGTTTATGGTCGCTCATACGATAGATGCGGATACAACCACTCGTACCAAGTTCGGGTGCAGTGCCTTCAAAGGCGATTTTCAGTTCGGTATCTGCTAGTGCTTGCTGCGTGCCGTCGGCAGGTGTGAAGGCATATCCTGATACAGGAGTCTTGTCACCTTCGGCCGTTCCGTCCTCACTGCTTCCGTCTTCCCAGGGAGCTGATGAGTTTCCACCTTCCACATTTTCAAGACGTCCCATCTCTACAAAGCCGCTGTCGTCTATGTAGAGTGCGAATGTGTAGCTATAACCTTTGTGGAATTGCGGCAAAGCAATGTCCAAATTAGTAAATATCCACTCTTTCTCTCTATCGTCCAATACGAAAGACACTTTATAGCTGTCTGTCAATGCCGATGGAAGAATGATAGCTTCGTAGAATCCTGTTGTAGCATTGTGATAAGGGTTGATTGTAGCAACAGAGCTTTCGTCAACCGTCAGTACATCTGTTTGTATATTGAATGAAGCGGCAGTTTGCATCCCCTCAATCCGTACATCACTTACTTCCAACGGTTCTTTTTCCATATTCACAAACTTCAGAATCACTTTTGCCAGACGATGGGTAAAGTTTAATGAGATATGGGGTTCGTTCTCCGGAGAGTAGGTGTATTCTTCTTTCGTGGCAGCATATAGTAAGTCGCACGCCGTACTTCCTCTTTCTTGAGCGGCCAGTTGCACGGGATAATTAAAATTACGTACATCGGCATTATACGGATAGTATGCCACAAACTTCACCGGTGTTCCATCATTTTGCACTTTCAGCGGTGTAGTGGAAGTGAAAGAAACCGACGCACCCTCTTCCGAGCAGACATAAGGTACATTCGCTGCTTCTGTGACAGGTTCAAGAGTCTTCATATCCAATACGTATGTTCCGATCTTATCTCCGTCATTCCATGACGATCCGTCTTGGGTGACACGGGTTGAGAAACCTGTGAGGTCTACACCGAAGGTAACCTCTCCCGCAGTAGTAGGTTGTTTTGTGCCTGTATCTTGCTCATCATCCGAACAAGAGAGGCAAAACAAACCACCTAACAAGGGATATAATAATGAATGAAATAATTTCATAACTGTAATGTTTAATCAGTATTACAAGAGTAATTCAATGGTTATTTTACATTCTTATACCAACGCGGGTCACCTACTTGAGCATCAATTCTCAGTTTGAAGTTGCCGTTTCCTGCATCTTCAAACAGTTCGGTAACTGTTTTGGACGTATCTATCCAGGCATTAGGAAAAGTATTGGTATCAATTGCTTTTCCATGTACATTCAATACAGGCATCTGTCCGGCTTCGGTAGCTGCCGCTGCATAGTTACCGGAGAATTCCCGTACATCCATTTTATAGCCTATGTTAGGGTTACTTGTAACGAAGCAGGCCGAAATATTATTCTTATAATAGAGATTACCATTCGCATATCGGCTTTCAAATGGAGTCTTTGCCATATCTGCCAATGTGCAATTTTCGACAGTGATAACTACACTATTGGCATCTTTCACGTAAATGACGCGTTCTGTCATTTTATAAAGTGTAGAGTTAGTGATAGTGATTGCTTTAGAACCATAATAGTTGAAGACATTTTGCATATTGGCAAACAGACAATCATCGATCACTACAGCAGAAAGTAAGTTTTGTGCCCCGTTATCTCCGGTTGACCAGTCACAAACAGTCTTCATGTTACTAAAGTTACACTTCTTGAAATCTACCACAGCATCAGTAGCGAGTTGGGCAGTTTCATTGTTAGTCAGCAGAGCGGTTGAGTTATCACCTGTAATATCTAAGTTATTCAATGCTATCTTTTGAAGACTGGTATATTGTATCTGTTTCAGATTCATCTTCACTTGTTTTTCTGTATCACCAATCAGTAACAACTCTGTTACAGCTTCGGGCACTACCATTGCATCGCTAAAGGTATAACCTTCTGCATTGGCAGCAAATACTAACGCAACTTTACCGGAAGCACCGGACAATATTGTCGACAGGTTTGTTTCTGCATTAATCGCTTTTTGAGCATAATCAGCAGGAATTGCTTCATTCTCTGAAACTTTATCACCGTCGCCATCCTCGCTGCCACCATCACCCCAAGGTGTGTTGCTGCCGGAACCACCGCCTATTTCTCCGCTAGTCTCTTTTCCTACATTGATATTGAAGGTATACTCATAGCCTGCAACAAACTTATCTATCTTGCTGCCTTCAGGCACTGTGTACTGATACTTACCACCGTCTGCCATGATAGTGAGCGACATTTTATTTATCAACTCTTCAGCAGGCAACATGATACCAATAAAAGATTTATCTCCTGTTTTCTGCAGGGAAATAGACTTCTGCGTATCCATGTTAGTCAATTTCCCGTCTATCAGGCTGAAAGTAGCTGTGGTATTCATCCCCCCTACCGTTATACTTGTCACATTCGACACGTTTTCATTCGTAATCTTAACACGTAGAAGCACTAACTTATGATGGAAAGTGAATGCCAATCCACCTGCCAACAATGATTCCGTTGACTGGTTGGCAGCCTTTGCCCACATTAAATCGTGGGCAGAGATACCGTCAGACTGATCGCTTACATCTACTTTATAAAGTGCTGCTGTGGCATCAATAACATCTGCAGATGTAGTATGCGGATAATAGGCTACGAAATTCGTAGGCATATCATAGATTGCTATTCCGGGATCGGACGAGAAGTTCGCCGTAAGCCCCTCGCCAATCGTCGTATATTTCACGTTAAGGGCATCGTTCAACACATTCTTATCTTCCGTATCGAACATATATATACCAATAGCATCACCGTTCTCCCATTCACTGGTTTCGCTATTCAATCGTGTAGTGAAACGGTCGTTGCCCGAACTGATAGTGCGAAGCATTCTTTGACCATCGCCATCAGTAAGAGAATTTTCATTAACTTCACTACAAGCTACTGCCAACGTTCCGGCAACCGCTAAGAAAAATAAATGTTTCAGATTCATAATATTATATTTTAATTTATTCTTAATCATGTAAGTTCATATTCTCAATTTAAATTTAAGGCAACCAACGAGTATCACCGGCACGGTTGCTTACAATCGGAGAAGAGGTATCCTTAATCGTCAAGTCTCCATTAGCCGGATCGGCAAACAGTTCGACTGCCGTAATTTTCAAATCGGTCGCATTCATATTCTTACCTCCCAATGTATAGTCTGCGGTGGTATAGTTATTAGAGAATGTAGTAGTAGTGTTAGCACCGATAGCAAACAAGTCACCGCAAGGGGATGCCAACAAGATACCTTCCATTACCAATTTAGAACCTACGGCAGATTCAATGTTAATCAGACGTTGATTACGGCTGTAGTTGTAAATAGTTACATTCTTATATTCCAGGTCGATAGGTTTATCCATATAAGGAGCATAGAAAAGGTTACCCCAGCCATAACCATTGGTTCCATCATTGTCGTTGCTAAATGTACAGTTGCGGAAGATTGCACGGTCTACCTGGTCATAAGAAACTCCGTTATCTTTGTCGAAAGACTGAAGATTAAATGCACCATAAGCACTTGTTTGCCATCCACAACCTTCGAAACGGCATCCTTCCATTTCCAGATTCATAATGTACTTGGCATTAGCGGACTGATGGCGCCAGAAACCTCGGCGAAGACTTATGAAATCGCAATTTACAAAGCTGACATTCTCTATTGTGTATGCCTTGCTGGTATTCATAAAGTAGTTATTGTTTGCTTCATGACGGAATTCAATATTATCAAACTCCAGACTGGAGAGGTAAGAACCCTCTGCAATACTCCAACTACCTTCCAAAACAACAATAGGTTTAACTCCATCACGACTACCGGCCAAACGGAAGCCTTTCATCAAAGCGAACGGAGTGACGCGGTAAGAAGAACCTGCAGGCAAATAGTATTCTGTACCTTCGGGCACTTCAGGATCGACATCGTTGTTCAGCAACATCGCAGATAAATCGTCATCCAAGCCTACCGGTATGGACATAGCCGACGGGCCTGCCGTACGGAACGTTACCTGATTATAAGGTTTGTCATATTTACGCGGTTTACTGGTATCATACAGGTTGACAGCATACAGTGTATTCTTCGTTAAACCATCCACCTCGGCAAATCCCTGCATCATTTCTTCAATGGTCAGATAGCGGCTAATACCAGGCAGTGTCGTATTCATCATAGGGATAATGCTTATACTATCCACCGGATTCTGTTTATTGTCTTTCTTCCAGCGAATGATAGCCGATGATTCCGTAATTTCGGTTTTGGAAACATCTTCCACCAGTTGGGCATATTCCGGACGAGCTTCAATAGAGGCACTGGTGTATTTCCATTGCGAGTTGTTGGTAGCGTTGGCAGCATTACTGCGTACACGAATATAGAAAGTAGTTCCGTAAGGAATATCATCGATAAACACATAAGGATCAGTGGTTTCTATCTCCATAAACAAGCTGGTATAATATTGATCCTGATGTAGTTGTACCGTATAAGAGATAGCATCGTTCACTTTATACCATACCAATGTCACAGAGTTTGCTTTCACCTCCGGTTTCTCCAATACAAACCGGGGCTGGAACAGGTCGTCCACTTTCGTATATTTATCATCTGCCTCGCAGCCTATGAACAGGGTGCCGCAAAGGAGTGCGGGCAGCATAGCCGTTGCAAGTTTTCGTAATAACTTTATCATAACGTTTGTCTTTTTACTGATTAGTATCCATAATAGTTCCGAATCAATCCGCGATGGTCTGTTATAACCTTTGCAGGATAAGGACACAGGTATCTCACAGGATCGGTAGGTTTCACTAATTGATCGTTGTTCTTGTTGATAAATCCACGGAAACTCCATGAAATAGCATCCAACGTTTCATAAAGCTGTGTTTCTTTGTTCAACACTCTCCATCCCAACGCATACTCCAATACTGTGTAACCGGCAGGGCGACCTACACCGGGACCATATTCGTCAATACCTACAATGTCTAATACCTTTCTATCAGAATGTTCAGGGTCCGTCACTTGCTTGTAATAGATATTAGACGGTACTTTCTCAATGCCTGGTACGTAAGCTCCGTTAGCTACCAATCCCCAATTAGTCATCTCGTTATAAAGATTGTAGATAACTTCACCATATTTATTCCAACGCGCAAGATCGTATTTACGAATACCTTCACCACCAAACTCCCATTTACGCTCATCCATGACTGCTTGGAAGAAATCTGCTTCATTAGTCAGGCTCTCTACATAACTTTCTACTTTATCCGTCCATTGAGCCGCATCGAAAGCACGGCGGCGAACACGCTTCAGTGCTTCTTTTGCATCGTCACGCGGTCCGTAAAGTTCATTGACTGCTTCAGCATACATCAGCAAAACATCTGCAAAACGCATACGTACACTGTTGATACCTGTATTAGAACCACTGGAAGCACCCAGCGGAGACTGCATATAGAGTTTGGACCATTTACCAACACCCATACCAGTCACTCCCATATCAATCTCCTGATTCAGGTCTTTATCATATTTATAAGGTACACAAGTCATATCACGACGCAAATCATCCTTATCAAACGAATAAACATACGTACCGCAGAAAGTTACATAGTTGCGGGCGCTGCCATAAGAGTGCTTACCTTCTGCAATAGTAACACCGATATTATAGCCATAACGACTGGTGACACTTTTCAGCATCGGAACAGCGAACATGACATCATCGTTGTTGGCAGTCTTCCAGTTACATTCATTTACCCACAAGTTTTCAAAACTTTGACTCAAGTCGTGTTTGCTTTCTTTGATTACTTTTCCCAGATAAGTGACGGCAATTTCATAATAATGTTCAAAGTTATCGCCACGTTCCATGTAACCTACGTGAGTCACATCTTCTTTGTCGGCACGAAGAGTCCAACCACCCCGATAGAGAGCCAACTGTCCGATAAGCGACTGGCAATATTCGCGTGAAGCACGTTCTACGCCATAATCCAAATCGACTGCATATTTCATCGTCGGTTCTACAGCTATCAAGTCATCAATCAGATATTCCAGAATGACATTGCGGTCGGTAGTACCCAGGCTGAAGAAGTCATCGGTCGCTTCCGTTGGTTTGATAATAAACACTACATCTCCCCATGTACGGATCAAGTCCAGATAGAGCATGGCACGAAGAGTTTTCACTTCTCCATACATCTGTTGTGTTTCGGAAGGAGTATCACCTGTTACTTTATCGGAAAACAATGGTGACTCCTGCACAGCCTGCAAAAAGTCGTTGGCATAATTGATAGCATAATAGATATTGTTCCAAGTAGCGTTCAATACCGACCAGGTGGGACGGGAATCAAAGCAGCCTATATCCGAGCCATTGGTACTGACAGTGTTGTTCTTGAACGAACTCATTTCCACATCGGTATTCGTATTCAAACCGCTGGCAAGGTTACTTCCGTACAATCCGTCTTCCGTCATGGAAGAGTAGATACGGGTCATCAACGCTTTCATCTCCGATTCGCTGGAAAATATGTACTCGGGAGTAAAGCCGGAGGCGGGCTGCACATCAAGAAAATCATCGCAAGACGTCAAAGTGAACATAGTTCCGGCAATGAGTGAGTATATTAGTTTCTTATTCATTGTTCTTTCATTTTATAGATTTCAATTAAAAAGTCAACTGTGCACCAAATGTATAGGTACGGCTACGCGGATAACGGTTATAATCAATGTTCGGTGTCAAACCGGTAGCGATGTTCACCTCCGGATCATAACCACTATATCCGGTAAGGGTAAACAGATTATTGCCCGATACATAGAAACGCACTTTACTCAAACCGACTTTCTTCGTCCACACACTTGGTAAGGTGTAACCGAGGGTAGCTGAATTAAGACGCAGGAACGAACCGTCTTCCACGGCATACGACATACAGATGGGGCGCCCGATGGAAGTGGGATTCCACATGGTAGCATTCTTATTGAATTCTGCCAGTACTTCCGGACTATAACGGATCTCATTCCCCATGTCGTCGAAGTTACGCCAGCGTTTATCCGAAGCAATGTCCATCAGGAAGTTGTTCTCTTTATTGTCCGCCCACGTGGTCAGCATGATTTTGTTGGCATTCAGTACATCAAAATCATACATAAAGTTGAAGAACATACTCATGTCGAACCCTTTATAAGTAGCATTCAAGCCAAAACCTCCCGAGAATTTCGGAGTGGTGTTACCAATAACAGTACGGTCGGCTTCTGTCAACTGATAAGGATTGGTGCTGTTAGGATCTACCGGAGTGAGTTTCTTGAACTTGGCATTACCGGGACGCGGAGTGTCGGACAATGGGCTTGAATCTACCACTCCTTCTTTCAGTTTCCATGTTCTGGATTTGGAGTCGAAGGATTCAAAATCGGCTACGGTATAGAATCCGTCATTGACATAACCGTAAATCAAACCACTGGTACCACCCACATAGGCACGGTAATCATCCGAGTTCACCACATCATTTCTCCAACCCGAAGTGAGAATCCATTCTTTTTCACCACTTGCCAGTTTGTCAATCTTGTTTTTATTATGACCGATATTAAAGGTAGCGTTCAGTGAAAAGTCTTTCGTCTCTACCAGCCAGGCATTCAGTTGAAGTTCTATACCACGATTTGACGTTTGTCCCACATTGGTCATCAGCTTAGTGTAACCTGTATAACCGGGAATATCCGAAGGCACCAACAAATCTTTCACTGTATTCCAATAAACATCAACAGTACCGCTAATGCGTTCTTTGAAGAAGCCGAAGTCAAAACCAATGTTACGTGTGATGGTAGTTTCCCATCTCACATCGGGATTGTAGACATATTTAGAGTTATAAAAATTGTAGTAATAGTGACTGTTTTCTCCCCAGCCGGCAGGACGGGAACTGCTTACACCATACAATTTCTGATAAAGGTCGGCATCAATACGGTCATTACCGGAAGTACCGTAACTGACTCTCAACTTTAAGTTGGAAACGACCTGATTATCTTTCAAAAAGTCTTCATTAGAGATACGCCATGCCAACGCTCCTGCCGGGAAGAATCCCCAACGGTTACCTTTGGCAAACTTGGAAGAGCCATCGGCACGCAACGTTACTGTAGCAAGGTATTTATCATTATAGCCATAGTTGATACGACCAAAGAATGAAGAAATACGCGAGGGAGAGGCCGCTGACGAGGAGTTCTCGTAAGGAGTACCTAGCGACAAATTATCAAAGACCTTTTCTGCCGTGATATTTTCCGGAAAAAAACGGGTAGAGTAAGTTTTGGTAGTAGTCTGGTTATGCTTGATTTCCTGTCCCAACATCAGACGGATATCATGTACATCTTTTAGCATAAAGTTGTAGTTCCACACGTTGGTAAGCTGCCACTTAGTACCTTGTTTCATGCTCCATTCCGCCACCGGCTGGTTATTGTTGCTACGAGCTTTACTAGTCTCCATACCCCAGAAACGGCGTTGTTCTTCAGAGTTATTTTCGAAACCAAATTCACTACGGAAAGTCATACCTTTCATAATATCCCAAGTCACAGCTCCCATCGTATTGAGAGACTTATTAATTCTCTTTTTATAATTTCTTTTCGATTCTTCTTTGGGATCAAAAAGAGTTTCCTCTTCCAGTTGATCGGGATCGAAATACGTATCGTCTTCAGGAAGTTTCATATATTCATCCAGACCCTTAGTAGGTTTTTGGCGCAAAGCAGTCAACAAACTAACGCCTTCCGTACCGGATCCATCCACTTCCTTATGTAACAAACGCGTGCGGTATTCCAACGTCAGGAATTTAAAAGGCTTGAAGTTGAAAGAAGCATTCATATTATTTTGTTTCAGTCCGTTACCTACCATCACACTCGGTTGGTCCTGATGGATAAAGGATAGTTTATATTTGGCTTTTTCCGTACCACCATTCACACTAAGGTCTACATATTTAGCCACCGGATTGGAACCGAACACCTCGTCCTGCCAGTCTTTTCCGGCATTCCCTTGATAGATATAGTGTTCGTAAGCATGTCCATACTTATTATTGAAAGCTGTTGGGTTAGAACTTTTCTGACGAGCATTTTCATATTGCATCAATACAAATTCGTAAGGGTCCATCACATCCAGCTTGTTAGAAAGTTCTTTGGTCTGCACATAAGTGTTCAGACTAATGACAACCCGTCCTTCAACAGGACGTTTGGTTGTCACCAAAATAACACCGTTCGCACCGCGTGCACCATAGATGGCCGTAGAGGCCGCATCTTTCAACACTTCGATAGATTCAATATCGGTAGGAGGAACATCGTTCAGGCTGCCCACTTCAAATCCGTCCAATATGATAAGCGGACTGTTATCTTGTGTAATAGAACCGCCACCACGCACCAAAATCTTGATTTCTGCATCCGGCGAGCCGTCTACAGCCGTCACCTGTACGCCCGGCAGCTTACCGACGATGGCTTCAGCAGCAGAAGTGGTCTGTACTTTTTCCAATATCTTGCCGGATACGCTGGCGATAGAACCGGTCAGGTTACCTCTTTTCTGCGTTCCATAGCCGATTACGACTACATCGTCCAACATTCCGACAGCTTCTTTCATGTGGATATTAATGTTCGAGGTACGTCCTTTCAACGGTTCTTTTGCTTCTTCCATACCTACATAGCGAACTATCAACACGGCCTTGGCTACATTGGACACGCCAGTCAATGTAAATTTACCGTCCAAATCGGTCGTGGCACCGATCGAAGTGCCTTGCACCGTTACTGTGGCACCAATCACCGGTCCCATGTCGTCGGTCACCGTACCGGTCACAGTAGCAGTCTGTGCCATAGCACCCACCGCTACCCACAGCAGGATAAATATGTTTATGATTATTTTATTCATCATTCTATGCTTTTATTGTAAATAGATTTATTTGCTCCACACCATTATTTCTTTTCCATCACTATTCCGCCTTGGTTCTGATAGTAAATGATATGCTGAACCAGGTTGTGAAAATAAACTTCGATGTTCGGATAGCGTCCGTTAGGATCAACCGACGAACTGATTTTTTGTGCATCACTCGGATCGTTAGGATTCAACCCGTAAGCTTCTTCCCAAATATCAGGAATTCCATCACCATCCGTATCAGGCCAGGGATTCAACGACTTCACCTTAATGTAACCTTCAGTATCTGATACTGTATCAATGATACCGGGTTGCTTGGCTTTGCCGTCTTCTTCGGGTTTGGAACCGATATAGGTGTAAGTACCATTCTTTACTTCGCGAACGATACGCTGATCTATCACATCTCTACGCAAAGAAGCTCCGGCATATTCCAATACTTTATCGTAAGCTTGTTCAGCCGTGTGACTGGTCAGTTTGCTGAAAGGTTGGTAATCTGCCATCTTCATAGCTTGCTTTTCTGCTTCAGGAACCGTACCCAGTGAAGAGTCGAATTGTCCCCAAACACCCTCTGTCCAGTTATCAGCCGTGACACCTGTGTTACCTAACACATAATTGCCATTGATATAAGCTCTGGCAGTAGGATCACTTGACAGGATACGGTAAGAACGGTTGTTTGTTCCGGTAGCTGGTCCCGGTTTATAATAGCAGTTGGTCAGGTTGAAAGCAGCATACTTTCCGCCGTAACTGCCTTGTCCTCTTCCACTCCAGTTGTAGTAGACATTATTCCTCACATCGAAATATCCGGTAAAGTCATAAGATTCTTGTGTACCGGGAGCAGACAAATCGGAGATACGCGGGCAGCGGCTACCGTGGTGTGCTAACAGTATGTGGTGGAAAGAAGCATTATCTCCACTAAACATAGCACCATAACCATGAGCACCCTTGGCATGGTTAGACAGGTTCATACTTTCAGAAGCGATACACCATTGTGCCGTGAAGTTCTGTACGCCATAGAAAGTCAGTGTTTCATCCACACTCCATCCGGCTGTAATATGGTCGATAATGGCATCTTTGAAATAGCGTCCGCCAATCGCATCTTCTCCATAATCGGCAAACTGATCGCCCGGACGGCAACGCAAGAAACGAACAATAGCATTCAGACTGCCACCTGCACCAATAGCCGGATCTTTCGACAGGTTAAAGGTGAAGTTGTAATTCTTCAATGTGATACCGTCGCCCGGTGCGGTCTGACCAATGATACTCAAATTAGGATATTCATTCAGATACAGCCCTCTTTTCAGTTCGATGATACCGGATACATCAAAAATGATGGTGCGTGGTTGGTTGGATTTCTCAATTCCGTAGCGTAAACTGCCCTCAATAGGGGTTTCGTTTTTGTTATAATCTGCCAGCGTAGTCACACGATAGATTTCGCCGCCACGACCACCGGTAGTAAAACGACCGCCACCTTCGGCACCCGGGAAAGCGAGTATAGAAGTAGAATGATCGTCACCGATGCTTGTATCGGGTTTACCATATTGGAAGATGGTAATTACTTTATCCAACATCTCTACCGTTGCTGTACGTGGGAAGACTGTTTCATTATTTTCGATATTCAATACGACTTCATTGGCAGTAGAGTTTTTCTTATCCTGCGTAATCCAACTCTCGGATATTACAGCATCGTAATCTACCGGGTTTTCTCCTTGCGGAGCCGAGATAACCAGTTTAGGACATTTATAAGGAATGATATACTCATCCTGTTCTATCGTCACCTCACCGCTTACACCGTCTTGTGTCACTTTCAGGACACGCTGCAATGTATAATCTCCTACGGATTTGAATATCAGGACGGCTGTTCTGGTTTTGTTTGCATTTGCATCTACGGCAAATGTTACTTCATCCGTCACAAAACTGCGGGTTCTGGGAGTTGCTTCCTTCAACTTGATCCAGTCGTACTCTGCTGCTATCTCCAGTTCCCATTCCACATTTGCCACTACTTTGCAGGTGAATGTACCTCCCCGGAATGACAAAGGGTCTGATGAATAATCAAACAAAATATCGGGATCGGCCCCCAGTTGCTCTACGCTAATCTCTTGTTCCAATGTCGAGCCTGCACCCGACATTGATACTTTTACTGTTCCGGTGCGCTTGGGACCGTCTGTATTCTCGGTAAAAAACAAACGGAGATCACCATTCCCCTCTCCGGAGCTTTTTGATATAGTCAACCAGTCGCCTGTCGAGGTCACTTCGGCAGTCCATGTAGAGGTAGCCGTTACGTTGATTGTAAACGAACCGTCTACGTTACTCAACTTCACCTCATTCTTCGACACTTCCAGTTTGGCAGCTGTTGCACCCGCATTAGATTCGTCGTCCGAACTACATGCGCTCAACAATCCTACCAATAATATGAATAGAAAATATCTCATGTTTTATATCTTTATATTGTTAATACTCTATTGATTATTTAATCCAATGCGGATCACCAATTCCATTTGTATATACTTCGGAGTTTTTATCGGTAATAGTGAAATCTCTACCAGCCACATCTTTGAAGAGTGTTTCCATAGGGAGAGCTGTTTCTACCGGTATTTCAGCAGTATCAACTCCCCAGTTAGCCACTACAAAGCCATTGGTGCGATAGTTATTCTCGAAAGTCTTGCTTGTGACGTTTCTTGTAGTGAACCAAGTTCCCTGTCCGACTTCACAAACACCACTAAAGAGATTATTACGGACAACTAAGTGGAATGAAGAGGTATTCTTCGGATTTAAGTCGAAGAAGGTCATTGCAGCAGGAGCCATACTCACAAATGTACAATTCTCTATTGTCACATTCAATTTGCCTGTCATACTGCCCAAACCGGTTATCAAAGCTCTTGTCAGATTGTTGGCATGGAACGTAGAGTTCTTGAACACAAAGTTGTGTACCGGCGCGTCCTGCTTGGTAGAAAGACCGAACAGGCCACTTCCACCGGAATTCAAACCTAAGAAACGACAATTCTCAATCACAATATGATCGGCAATCTGTTTCTGTGCAGCATCTACTTCCTGATACCACATTGTACGTACCAAATCGCTGATTTCACAGTTCTTCCAAGAGATAGTAGATACATGGAAAGCTTGGTTTTTAAACTTAAAGAAATCGGAAGTTGTCACCTTTATTTTCAGATTCTCGAAGTGGAAGGCTTCAATAATGGCATCAGGACAGTTGATACTCATGTTGCCCATTTCCATAAATGCCAATTCTTCACCATCACCCGGTGCCTGTCCCATGATGTAGAGAGCTTTCGGTATTTCGGTCTGTGTACCTAATTTATAGGTAGCACCTGCTTTCAGGAAAAGTTTCACCTCATTTACAGAAGCATCCGCCAGCATTGATTTACAGATTGATTCAAGGTTCTCTTCCGGACTTACATATCTGTATCCGTCAGGAATTCTCATCGGAGCTTCCGGATTGATATCTTCTTCGTTCCATCCTTCCGAAGCAATTGTTACAGTGTAATCTTGTATGATCGGTTCATCTACGTTGTTCAGTGCAAACACCACTTGTACCGTATCATCAGGCAAGATGGGGAATGTGCCATCGATAGCTTTAGATTGGACTACCGTATTATTCTTATCCAGATAGTCGATACGCACGGATACTGTTCCGCCTTCGCTTTGCGTTTGAAACAATACAAAGTCATCGGTGTAGTTCACTCCACCGGTTGTTGTCTCTTTCTCGCGTTGCACATCTGTCGGAGCTTTTACAAAAGTAGCATCCGATAGTTTATATCCTGATATTGGTGAAGAAACGACTGCGCGTAATTTCGAGTAGCTTTTATCCGATTTACGATCGGTAGACTTCAGACGAAGCACACCTGTACGATTGTACATACGCACACTAAGCGGTTCGTCGAACGGGGATTTATACGTCACCGGTGCCGAAATGGCATATTTTGTTTTAGCCGTCGGATCCTGATGTATCACAATATCATTCAGATTCTTCGGACTGGGAATAGAATCGGATTGTGTGGTAGAAATAATGTTATAACTCCCATTGGGCAACTGAAAGCGATAAAGCGACGAATAGTTGGCTACATACTCACCATCGGCTGTATAGATAAACAGGGGTTTGTTAGAGGCACCTGTGTTCACCGCCCACGGTTCGTCATCCAGAAACAGTTGTATCTCTTTTACTACCGAAGTGGCATATCGTTCTTCTTCCGAACAAGCTGTTATTCCCAACAGGAGCATTATTCCCGTCAGTGAATAGAATATATTTCTCATATAACTCCTGTTTTAAAATTCTGAAACTTCTATTGTAAACGGTTGAGTGGATGTACTCTTATACATGACTGTGCGTACCGAAGGCCACGGCTCGTCCAAGTAATTCTCATCCATAATTTTCATATGTACGGTAGAACGCTTGGAAGACTCAAAGCCTATACCGGTATCAAGAGGGCTGATGATGCGATTCACCTCCTCGCCTCCTTTCAGATATACCACATCTATAGATGTTCTGGAATCTCCATTCACTGTGGGAAATGAATAAACCGAAGCTCCAAAGCCGGTAGAAAGATTAGTGGAAATGGTCACATTTTCTGTAATACATTCTTTACTCTTTACTTTATAGCCTATTGCCACATTTGTAAAAGTGACATTCAACTGGTCAAAACGAGTGATAGCACTCAATTCCTCCTCCGTCTCTTTCGGCTGGAACACTGCTTGCCCGACTAAACGTTTCAATTCTACGTTGAGCGAACTGACCGAGTTATCTGAAGTAAAGCCTACGACATCCGAAATATAAACCGGCTTTTGAATATGAGCATCCTGATAAACTACCACTTTGGAAAGACTATCTGTATCCACCAGATGATCGGCATTTGCCACGATGAAGGTTTGCAGATTTTCTCCTAAAGGAAGGTCGACTTTTAAATCTCCATTATTTAAAGGGAGATTTTTTCCATATACCATGGAATCTTGCAGGTAGACATAAACACCGACCTCTGTAATTCCATGTTCAGCAAAAGTTTCAAGACTAGCCCTACTGAAAGAAACGCCAACCGGGTGGGTTTCGGGCACATTGGGAAGTTGTTCATTCGGTTTCCATTCATCATCCATTTGCTGTGAACAAGAACAGCAAAGCAGAAATGACAGAAGAAATAAACTTGCTAGATGTTTCATAAATATTAGTTTATATATAATTTAAAGATATACAATTATTAAAAGAATAAAAATTCTATGCCCTTTTTCTTTAAAAGGCGGATTCAAGCCTAAGGAGGATTGGCTATTATAAGTGCTGGCTTCATGTTTCTCATTTGTTTAGATTTTCATTGTACATTAATGATGTTTTTCGCTAGAGTGATTTTTTTGTTCTTTCACCAGTGCAAAATTGAGGATTAAGCAAGAGAAGATAGAGTAAGATTTAGTAGAAAAGGAGTAAAAAACGGACTGGGGTAAAAAAGTGCCCCTCTGGTATAGCCATGCACAAAAAAGATATGCCCTTCAAATGTTATCATAAAACACCTGAAGGGCATATCATCTAAATTCTCCGCATTGAACGGGGAATTGCTGATTACCTATTTGTTCTGTGCATCGACTATATGTTGCACCAAACTATTCAAATATACCTCAAGATTCGTATATTGTCCATTCGGATCTTTCGTTTTTGTATTTCCATCTACGGGATTATTCGGATCAAGTCCGTTTTTTATTTCCCACTCATCAGGTATGCCATCACCGTCCGAATCTACCGGTGCCGAAAGACCTGTTATTGATAATTCCGGCCAGGGAGAATCGCCTGTGTCTTTGGGGCTATTGATAAATCCGGGTTTATTTCCTTCTCCGGTGAAAGTTGCCGTTCCTTTCCGCGTGTCGGAAATGATACGTTTGTCTACTTCATCACGATAATTACAGCAACCTGCATAGTTCATCACCTGTTCATAAGCCTTGTCAGCCGAATAAGTAGTGATTACTCCAAAATCAAGAGGTTCTTTCAGACGGATAGATTCTTTGGCATCTTCTGTCCAGAGGAAATCTACTTTTTCATCATTCTTCAACTGGGCATAGACTCCGTCCGTCCAGTTATCGGCAGTAACTTTGTTGTTACCTTCTATCTTATTTCCATCAATATAGAAAGTTCCCCATTTCTGCAGGTAAGGTTGAAAAGCCAAGTTCTTTTTGGGTTCTCCATCAACGTAAACATAAGCTTGCGGATAAACTCCGACTTTGGCAATACGATATTGCACCTGTTTGGAAGCCTGTTTTGTTGCCGGTCCCGGTTTATAATAGTTATTGACGATATTGACATGCTGATCTTCCCCGCCATAGCAACCGTTTCCAGCCCAGTTGTAGAAAACATTATTCCGGATATCAACACATTCGCCAAGAGCTAATGTAGAAGGACGAGGGCCCAAACGAGGCACGCGACTCTCACAGTGAGCGATCAGGTTATGGTGATAAGAAGCTTTATGTCCTCCCCAATTGCCTCCATATCCATGTGCCCCTTTTACATGAGTCGCTTTTCTTAATGCTTCAGAGCCAATACACCATTGTACCGTAGAGTTTTCCATACCATAAACGGAAAGACATTCATCTACACTCCAACTGACAGAGCAATGGTCTACCATAATATCTTTCTTATCACAGCCGCCCAACCCATCGGGTTCTTTCCCACTGGCTTCTCCGGGGCGGAAACGAAGAAAACGGATAATTACATTATTAGAATTAATAGAAAAGCCATAATCAGCCAGACAGATTCCTCCGGGAGAAGTCTGTCCTGCAATGGTGAGATGATCTTTCCCTGTTCGTAATTCCGATTTCAGATGAATCGTACCTGCCACATCAAAGACAATCGTTTTAGGTCCATTTTGTTTCAAAGCCCAACGTAAAGTCCCCTGCGAACCATCGTCTTCCAAAGAAGTCACATGATACACTTTACCACCACGGCCGCCTGTCGTGTATCTACCGTGTCCTTCAGCTCCGGGAAAAGAGATCACTCGATCTTCCCGGCCGCCTGTCTCCTGTTTTTCGGGTATGTCATAGGAAAAGGACATCATTCCTCCCGCAAACATTGCCAGCAGACAAACATAAACTAATTTTCTTTTCATTTCCTTATTCACATTATTAGATGATGGAAACAAAAGTAGTGGAAGCTTTTCATTCTGACATTCATTTTTTGACCGATATGGGGGAAAAATCAGTTTTTATGATAAGATTGAACAAATTTTAGATCCCCAGCCGCTCTTTTAATAACCGGTAACCGGAAAGACTTACTTTAAGTTTCACGCCAGTCTTCAATAACAACTGATAAGTTTCTTTTCCAAAAAGCTCGACCCGCGAAATTTGTGTTACGTTGACAATCGTAGAACGATGCACACGCACAAAAGTATCAGGAGACAGATGGGTCTCAAAATATTTCATAGTTTGTTCTTTCAGATATTCTCCGGTAGGGGTTATCAACATTACATAATCTCCACAGGCTTGTATGTAAATCAGTTCGTCTGTCTTTACCAGATGAATGCGGGAACCGTCTTTCACCGTAATGCGATCTATTAATTCTGTCTGTGGTTCTCCTTGTTGTTCGGTCACAGTTAGCTGATGTGCAGCCAATTCTTTATCCAGTTCCTGATTCTGTACTTCTTCTTTAGTTACGATCAGGCGATACCATAAAGTAATGGCAATCAAGGTTGGCAGCCCGAACAATAACCGGAAAGGTATGGTCTGCGCAAAAGGAATATAGGATATGCCTACAATCCTCACCATGATATCACAGATCATAAAACTACCCGCCAGCCATAACAGGCTTCCAACGATTATCATGATTATATCCGTCTGGAACAACGAAACAAGACCGACCACAAACCAGGCCAAATAGGCTATGGCTGCCAGCCAACCAATTGTTGCCACTCCATCTACCAGAGCAGGAAGATAGTCGTTTCCGGTATATCCACAGACTAAAGCCACCTGTGTCGCAACCAGAATAAACGCCAGCACCAGCATCGGAATCCAGCGGAATGGATAATCTATTATCGGATGTGGTTTCATACGCTAGTCTTTAACTTCCAAGCCTCCGAAAGAAAGCGTTCCACGAATGACCAATATATTCTCCTTGTTTACATTCCCATTTTGCCAGCGTTTGTCATCACATCCTCCAAAGAAAGCATTGCATTTGAAGACGACTGTCCAATCCGACGGGACATAAATCTCGACTCCTCCCCAACTGCAATCCAAATCAATATAGGTTTCTCCCGGTGCAATATGGGTATGGCGAAGATCAATAGTCGTCCCCCCGAAAGAGGTACGAATCATGGCTCCTTTAAACAACTCATCAAGTACTACGTGACGTGCAGCTCCCCAGACATTCTCCGAACGCAAAAAGCCATCTACTGATTCCGATTGTTGTTGCTCACTCTCAAAGTTCATGCCGGGTCTACCCTGATGCATCTTCATCCATTGCCGACGATGTTCCATTGTATGCTGACGAGCCCATTGCGCCCTCTTATTTCTGCCGGGTTTGAAGATAAATAAAACACCTGCTATTATCAGAGCGAGGGGCCACACCATTGCCTGTGAATTTTCCGGTAACCAGGAAAGTCCTCCTATCAGAAAATACACACCTATCAGCAAAAGGATGATTCCACCGATGAAATGGCGGCGAATCATTGCATATATACCTAATAATATAAGGAGTGAATGCCAGGATACGATCAAATCAAATACTTCTGAAGTTATCCATCCCATATTACGGGCAAACAGTAGAATCCCGGAAAGGATAAAAAGCAAAGCTATCAGTATTTTACCGGAAAAGCCTGTAGCACGGGGAAAATTTTGTTTCTCTTCCATTGTTTCTATTATTAATTGATTAATGGTTCAAAGATACATCATTTCCCTATGCTTCCACAGGCTTTTCAGTTGATTTACGGTATAAATTCCGATGAATGCCGGATAAAAACCGGTGAAAAAATCAATTTATAAATCTCTGATTCGTATATTTGCCGGCCTTTAGAACACAAATAACACCCTTCAAAGCTAATAACTACACCTCGTAACAAACTAAAAAACAAAAAATACGAGGTGAAAAACAAATATTGCACATCACTGTATCTTCATTCTCATACTTTTGTAGCGATGAATGAACTCTCATCGGGATTTTTATGAAATATCAAACAACAACCATTAATTAATAAACATGCAAAGAATGTCTAACAAAGTGAAAAACATGCGCTCCTTATTGCTAATACTATTTTCAGCAATATCGCTTAGCGTATCTGCGCAAACGATTACCGTAAAAGGTAACGTGAAAGACACCAGCGGAGAGCCTGTTATTGGAGCCTCTGTTGTAGAAAAAGGTAATACTACCAATGGTACGATTACAGATTTAGATGGTAATTTTTCTATTAAAGTTGATGGCAAAAAAACATTGGTTATTTCATACATAGGTATGAAAACTCAAGAAATAGCCGTTCAAGGTAGAAAAACAATTAATGTACAAATGGTCGACGACTCGAAAGCTTTGGACGAAGTCGTAGTAATTGGTTACGGTACGGTCAATAAAAGAGATTTAACCGGTTCTGTAGCCTCTGTTAGTGCCAAAGACTTAGCTGCTATACCAGTAGCAAGTGCATCTGAAGCCCTTACCGGTAAACTTGCCGGAGTTAGTGTTACTACTACTGAAGGTTCTCCCGATGCAGATATAAAGATCCGTGTTCGCGGTGGTGGTTCACTATCACAGGATAACTCTCCTTTATATATTGTAGACGGTTTCCCTGTTTCAAGCATTAGTGATATCGCTCCCTCGGAAATTCAAAGCATCGACGTATTGAAAGATGCTTCTTCCACAGCCATTTATGGTGCCCGTGGTGCAAATGGTGTAATCATCATTACTACCAAGAGCGGAAAAGAAGGTAAAACGCAAGTAGACTTCGGTGCTTCTTTCGGTTTTAAACAGGTAACCAAACTGACTGAAGTCTTGAGTCCTTACGATTTCGTTGCTTATCAGCGTGAAATCGGTTCTCTGGATTATGGAAACTTTGCCGATATGGATATTTGGCGTTCTATTGATGGTACCGATTACCAAGACGAGATGTTCGGACGTACTGGAAACCAGCAACAATATAACATTAATGTAAGTGGCGGAACCAAGCAAATGACTTATAGTGTCAGCTATGCCCATAATGAAGAAAAAAGTATCATGCTTAATTCCGGCTTCAAAAAAGACAATGTAAATGCAAAAATTAAATCAGAACTGAATAAATGGATGACACTGGACTTTAACGCCCGGTTAAGTTACTCTACCATTGACGGTTTAGGTGGTGGTGCTGATACCAATGAATCCAATGCTGCCAATTCAACTGTGGCTAATGCTACCGTATTCCGTCCGGTTGATTCACTTAAATACAGTGATGACGACGAAGAAAACAGTTCGGCACAACAGAAATCTCCATTGGAACGTCTGCTTGCAACGGATAAAACCCGCAATACTTTCAACCAGAACTACAATGTAGGTTTAAACTGGAAACCATTCAAGAACTGGACATTCCGTTCCGAATTCGGATATGGATGGAAGTTTGACGATACAGAACAGTATTGGGGAGTAGATGCAGTATCTAATTCTAAATATGGATATAACGGTCAGCCACAAGCCTACCTGTTGAGAGAAAAGACGATGAGCTGGCGTAATGCCAACACATTGACCTATGATAACAAAAAACTGTTCAAAGGTCGTGATAAACTCAATGTATTGATCGGACATGAAGTAAGCAGCAGCCAAAGGAAATCAATAGAAAATGTATCTGTAGCTTTCCCTGTTACTATGAATTTCGATGATATGAAAGCAAATATGGGTTCGGGCAAAGCTTTAGCCAACCAATCTACCATTGCTGCAAAAGAAAACATATTATCATTCTTTGGTCGTGTGAACTATACTATGATGGATAAATACTTGCTTGCTGTTACAGTACGTGCAGACGGTTCGAGCAAGTTCGGTTCCGGAAATCGTTGGGGTGTTTTCCCGTCAGCAGCTTTGGCATGGCGTATCTCTGACGAGGCTTTCATGAGTAACACTCAAGACTGGCTGTCAGCTTTGAAACTACGTTTAAGCTTCGGTACTGCCGGTAACAACCGTATCAATTCCGGTTTGCTTTCCACCACTTACTCTTTGGGAGGTAATGATGCACGCAATCCTTTCTTCAACGGAGAAAGCACTACCATGTTGGAACATGGAACGAACTTATACAACCCCGATTTGAAGTGGGAAACAACAGTTACCCGTAACATCGGTATTGACTATGGATTCTGGAACAATCGTATCTCCGGTGCTATCGACTTTTACTGGAATACAACCAGAGACTTATTGATGCGTACTGAAATTCCTTCTCTCTCCGGATATAACTATCAGTACAAGAACTTCGGACAGACATCCAATAAAGGTGTAGAATTGTCTGTTAGTGCTGTTTTATTTGATAAAAAGAATTTCTCTTTGAACTTCAATGCCAACATTGCTTACAACCGCAACCGCATTGATAAACTGAATACAGACTCTCCCTGGCAAAGTAGTAACTGGTCAGGTAGTACAATGGCCAAATACGAAGACTTCCGCGTAGAGAAAGGCGGACGTTTGGGTGAAGTTTGGGGATATAAGACAAACGGTTATTATACTGTATATGATCCTGTCACCAACCCTACCGGCGAACTGGTTTGGGCAGGTAGCGAATGGGGATTAAAAGACGGAATGCAAGATAACAGTCCTACTATCACCGGTGGTAAATACTATCCGGGTGGTTTGAAACTGGAATGTGATAAAGATGGTAACCCTCTCAAACAACGTTTGGGTAACACTATCGCTCCTACAACCGGAGGTTTTGGATTCGATGGTCGTGTAGGTAATTTCGATTTCAATGTATTCTTTAACTACTCTCTCGGAAATGTAATTGTCAATGGAACAAAACTGGCAGCTTCTTTCCGTTCAGGTTCAAGAACCGGTTATAACTTAAACAATGATTTCAGATTGTCTAACCGTTACACATGGATTGATCCGGAAACTGGTTTGAACCTGTCGTCCAGCTCTACAGATGTCCTCAATACCTATGGAGACATGACAACAGCAGGATTACGTCTGAATGAAATAAACGCTAACGCCAATATGTACAATCCGGCCAGCGCTACTACCATGCAGCTGACTGATTATGCAGTAGAAAAAGCCTCGTTCCTGCGTTTGAATAACATTACTATCGGATACTCTCTTCCGAAAACAATTGTAAGGAGAGCGTTTATGCAGAATGTGAGAATCTATCTGACAGGATATAACCTGTTCTGTTGGACTAACTACAGCGGAGCAGACCCTGAAGTCGATACAAGCAGTAAGAAAAATGCGATGACTCCGGGTATAGATTACGCCGCTTATCCTAAGAGCCGCACATTTGTGGGTGGTATTAACGTTACATTCTAATTAAAACATTAAACAGATTGATCGTATGAAAATATATAAGACATTATTCCTGGGGCTGGGGTTAATTGCCCTGTCTTCCTGTTCGGACTTCCTGAATCAGACCTCACCGTCTGAATTGGATAATGAATCAACTTTTAATAATGCCTATTATACAGAGTTGGCACTTAATAAAGTTTACGGCAGCCTGACGCAAGACCAGACTTATTCTAACTTCCTACCTATCATTGCCGGAACCAATACCGACTGTGAACTGATTGACGGTTTGGGTACGGATGCAAGCAACACGTCCAGCGAACGTGGTAATATGAACTACAACGCTAATCCGGGATGGTCACAACTTTCCAAAGTATGGGATGCCATGTACGGAGTAATCGAGAATGCGAATCTGGTAGTAGATGGTATAAACAATAGCCAACTGATACAACAAGCAGGAGCAACCCGTACCAGCATGATGAGATTCCGTGCAGAAGCGATGACATTGCGTGCGATGATTTATTTCGATCTGATCCGCTTGTTCGGTGATATTCCTTTCAAAACAGAATCTTCCAACAGCGACCTGTCTAATGTTTACATTGGAAAGGCAGATCGTGACGATATCATGGATGAATTGATAATTGAACTCGAGGAAGCTATCGGATATTTACCTTGGGCTGGTGAAGACGGTTATACAACCGAACATGTAAGCAAAGGCTATGCTCACGCTCTCTTGGCTAACATTGCAATGACACGTGCCGGATATGCTATCCGCGAACAAGCTAAAGACGGATATATCACCGGAGATAACAGTGACGCTACTTATCCTACTCAACGTTGCAGCGATACCAAACGTAGAGAACTATTCGAATTGGCCGAAAAACATCTGGCAGCTGTTGTCAGTTCAGGAAAACATAAACTGAATCCTTCTGTAGAAGAATACTGGCGTTTAATAAATATCGGACAACTAGATCAGACTTATCAAGAAAACCTGTTCGAGATTCCAATGGGACTAAACAAAAGTGGTGAGCTGGGATATACTATCGGATATCGTATAAACGGTGCCAGTTCCCTATTCGGTCCGAAAGGTAACTCATCCGGTAAGTTGAAACTGACTGCTCCTTATTATCTGTCATTTGGCGAAGGAGATATCCGCCGCGATCTGACTTGTGCTATTTCACAACTTTCTACAGACAAAAACACCAAAGTATTTAAAGAATATATGTTAGGAAATGCTCCTTTCGGTCTTTATTGTGGAAAATGGGATTATCGTAAGATGATGGAAAACTCTGAATGGTACGCAGCTGTATTGGCCAGCGATCAGAAAGTTTGTTCCGGTATCAACGTAGTGAAAATGCGTTATCCGCAAGTATTGCTGATGTATGCCGAAGTTGTGAACGAACTTTATGGTAAGGGTGCAACAGCCGAAGGTTGTACATTAACAGCCACAGCAGCCCTGAAAGAAGTACACGACCGTGCTTTCACCGATGCAACCAAACGTGATGCTGCATGGACTGCTCTAATGGGAAAAGACTTCTTCGATGCAATTGTTGACGAAAATGCATGGGAACTGGCAGGAGAAGGTGTTCGTAAGTTCGACCTAATCCGTTGGAACCTGTTGAGCGAAAAAATAGACGAGTTCAAAAACGAATATACAAATGCAGTGTATAATGGTACATATCCACAGTATGTGAACTATAAATATCGCACGGACAATCCGATGTATATCGATATGACTTCTCTCGTATTTGGAGCTAAAGTAGGTGGAGAATATGAAAACAAGAGCTTCTTCGGAGCTGAAACCAGTGACAAGGAGCAAAAGAATCTGAAAGTAAACTTGCCTAGTATTTCTGGCGGATTGAACAAGGCTGTGAAGAATCGTTATTTATTGCCGATAGCTTCTACAACCATCTCTACCTCAAACGGTAAATTATATAACTCTTATGGTTATTCGGATTAATCTTAAAATCGTAAAATGATGAAGAATATAAAAAATATATTGGGAATGGGAGCTTTCATGCTCCTGGCCTCTTTGGCTGTATCTTCGTGTACAGAGAAAAGTGATTGGGATATTGACTCTTCCTATAGCCGTCCTTTCGGAACTGATGAAAACGGAATCAGTGTAGAAACAGACAGTAAAGTAGCCAGAGCGGTAGTAACTTGGAGCTCAACATCTAATACCGACTATTACATTATCGAGATTAGTCCTAACGAGATGACTGACGAAACTCCAATGGGATCAGAAGAAAATGGAAATATCGTTTATGGAAATGATCCTGCCAACCGGATCAAGCAGTCACCTTACACAATGGATAATCTGGCTGTAAATACGACTTATTATATGCGTATCAAGTCTATTTCCGGAGAGAAAGAATCTCGCTGGGTAAATTATAAAAAGACTTTTGCTTCAGTTAAGGAAGAAGCTATCCTGAATATCCCAACTACTGAAGACTTACCTGAAGGTCAAGGAAAAGTACGCATGTCATGGGAAGCCGGATTAGCAGTCGATCATTTCGAAATCATGGAAACAGGTGCCACAGAAGCAACTTCACGTGTTATTTCGTCAACAGAAGCTGCCGCAGGTGAAGCATGGGTTGAAAATTTGAAGTCGTTCACTGAATACACAATTACTATTTATAATGAAAATAATCCGCGTGGTTCACAGACTGTTACCATTCCTGGTTTGGAAATCGAATCTACCATCAGTGATATAACAGCAAATTCAGCTGTATTCTCATGGGAAGAAACGGTGGATGTAGATGAATATGCTTGTGTTCTTTCTACCGAAGGAGTACCTGAATCAGGAACCCAATTATCACCAGCAGATATTGCTGCACATAAGGTGACAATCACAGGTTTGGCTTCCAGTACGGAATATACGGCTTATGCTTTCGCAAACGGCTCTATATGTTCCCGTATCACCTTTACAACTAAGAAAGGTAAACCGACGGGTTATACTGAAATAGAATGGGAAAATGTAGATTGGTCTACTTTGAGTGGAAAGGTATTGATTAATATAAGCAACGATGCATCAATAATTCTGCCTAATAACAGTATTCCTGCTGACATTGAGGAAATTGTATTCTGGGGAAGCGAAACAAAACCAAGTGTAGAAATTAATAACATTGATTTCTCTGGACAATGTAAAAAGATTGAATTCTATAATCTAGATATTTATTCTACAAATAAAGGTGGCAATTTTGTCATTTATTTGGATAATCAAGGTAAGACTAATTCTGGTTCTGTAGAAAAGTTAGTTATCTCATCTTGTATGATAAGAGATTTCCGTGGTGTTATTCGTGTACGTAAAACAACAAGTAATGCAAATACAACAATAGAAATTGACGATTGTATTATCAAAGGATTACAAGGTGGACATTATGGCATTCTACATGCAAGCGATATAACAGGAAGTAGTGGTGCAGGTTCTCTCGCATCTCTCAAATTAAATCTAACCAATTCTACCATTGCAAACTTCATTGGAGCCGCTTCATCAATAGTAAGAACAGCAAACACTCAACAGAATGTCACTACTAATATTGAAAATTGTACGTTCTATGGCTTAACAACATCTGGTGAGCAATTAATGAGAGATATTACTGGAGCAACATGTACATTTAATGTTTCAAATACTTTGTTCGCTGCAAGTAACACTAATTATAAAGTCTTTAATTCGGCAACAGTTGCACCGTCAAATGTTAGTTGGCAGAAAGTTTATGCTACTAGTGACTTCAAATTCACTAATACAACTAGTTCTACAACATATGACACTATGACTTTAAGTTCATCTGAATTATTCTCATGCACTGATTCTAATTCCGAATTCACATTGACTTATGGCAACAATGTTTCTGAAGAATACAAAGTCATCGGTGACCAACGTTGGAACAAATAACTAAATAAAACTACAAGGTTTTCCGTCAAGTCTGGAATTTGCATTTACTTGACGGAGAATCTTCTCTAAAAAGCAACAGATATTATGAATACAAATTCAATCAATACAATAAGTAAATACTTACTTCTGCTCTTGTTGATTCTTACAGGTGCTTCCTGTAATGACAACGATGATGCAGAAGATACAAGCATCCCTGTTCTGATTTCACAGAATATCAATGATGGTGATGTAGTAGGTCCGAGCGGATATGTAGAACTGACTTTCAGCAAAGCTATGCGTCAGGCTCCAGACACAGAAATCTATTTCAACGGAGGAGTAGTGCGTGTATCCATCAACTACGAAAAAGTACGTTATACCTTCTCTGGTATGGAAAACAAAGAATGTACTTTCGAAGTTCCTGCCGGAGCATTAACGGATATGCAGGGAAGAGCTTACGACGAAGACTTCTTTTTAAGCTTTACTGCCAAATCTGAAATTTCGGGTGGTGGAAAAGTATTCGATGCAATTGTTGATTCAAAAGGGAATGGCGATTACACTACTCTCCAGGCAGCAATCAACGCCATCACTACTCCACCGACCAGTCCTTATAAAATCTTCATAGCCAACGGAACTTATAATGAATGTGTCCGGATCAATAAGAATAAACCATTTGTTCATTTAATCGGTGAGAGCCGCGATGGTGTTAAAATCCAGTTTGCAGTAAACCGTGTAGATGATTCAAGTAATGCTACCTCATGGCCTTATTCTATTTTCAACGAAAACTCACCAGCCCGCAAAGCCGGATATAGTGAAGAGCAAAACACAGTAGTGTTGATTGAAGCCACAGATTTTTATGCTGAAAACATTTCAATCATCAATCTTTATGGTGCATTCTCAAATCGTCACACTGGTGGTTTAGGTAAAAACGGACAGGCAGAAGCCTTGATAAACCGTGAAGACCGCTTTGCTTTGAATAATTGTTTGCTTGTCTCCTATCAGGATACATGGTGGACCCGTTATTGGAACAATACAACCCCTCATCGTGCATACGTTTATAACTCATGGATTGAAGGTCATACAGATTATATCTGGGGAAGTGGCGATGTACTTATCGAAAACAGTACATTCTATAATACAGGCAATGACGGTGGTAGCGTTATAACTGCTTCGCGTACCAGTGAAAGCGATAAATACGGATATGTTATAAAAGATTGTACGGTAAACGGTGATGATACAAAATTCTCATTCGGACGTTCCCAAGCCACAACCACGAAAACTGTCTGGATCAACACCAAGTTGAAAATGGATATTATAGATTCACACTGGGGATATGGTGGACAAGTACCTACACTATATGCTGAATATAACACTATCGACAAGAATGGAAATATGATTGCGGAAAGTAAAACAATCACCTCCGGAAACGTTTCCTTCACTAGTTCAGTGCTAACAGCATCCGAAGCTGCTAAATATACATATGAGAATATAATAACTATTGACAGTTGGAACCCGAAAGAGTATATGGAAACTCCCCTTGCAGCACCTACCAATGTCAATCTGTCGGGAAACACTCTGACATGGGATGCAGTATCCGGTGCTGCCGGTTACCTCATCTTTATGAATGGCAACTATGCAGGGCAAACTACAGACACTACCGTTACACTGACCAACACTGACGAAAGCAATATTTATACAGTGAAAACTGTAAGCCAGTACGGTACAGTAAGCGAATAAAACCAATAAGATTTAATAAAGAGTTCTTTGTCACATCATCAGCAAATATAATGTATGAGACAAAGAACTCTATTTTTTTAAAAGATAATTTGTATGCTCAAATCTATTAAAATGGGATTATTGTGCTTCTGTGTAATCAACCTATCGGTTGCTTGCAGCAGCGAAGACCCAAGTATCACTGATGAAACACCGGGACAGAATACCGGTAACGGTGGTAATGAGAACGAAGGTGGTGAAGAAGAGACACCTGCCGAAACGCGTTATGCCTTTCCGGGTGCTTACGGTGCAGGTCGTTATACTACCGGCGGAGCAGGCGGAGAAGTGTATACAGTAACTTCGCTTGAAGACAACGATAACACAACACAAGGGACACTACGCTACGCATTAAATCGCACGGGAAAGCGCACGATCGTATTTGCGGTAAGCGGATTGATAGAACTGAAAAGCCCCTTGAAGATAACCAACGGAGATGTAACGATTGCCGGCCAGAGTGCACCGGGTAACGGTATTTGCCTGAAAGGACATCCCGTATCCGTACAGGCAGACAACGTAATCATCCGTTTCATGCGTTTCCGCATGGGATCGGACAACTTTACAACAGAAGCAGAAGCCGACAGTGGTGATGCACTGTGGGGAAAGCAACATAAAAATATTATCATTGACCATTGTTCGATGAGTTGGAGCACTGATGAATGTGCTTCTTTCTACGATAACACTAACTTTACCATGCAATGGTGTATCATCAGCGAAAGTTTGAATCGTTCGGTACACACCAAAGGTAATCACGGTTATGGAGGAATATGGGGAGGATCACCCGCTACATTCCACCACAATTTATTAGCCCACCACAGTAGCCGTACACCACGTTTATGCGGTAGCCGCTATACAGGGAAACCGGAAAATGAAAAAGTCGATTTACGAAATAATGTTTTCTATAACTGGGGACCGACCAATGGTGGCTATGCAGGAGAAGGAGGAAGCTATAATTTCGTGAACAACTACTACAAGCCCGGACCAGTTACCAATACCAAGAAAAATATAGTAAACCGTATCTTCCAACCTAACGGTGATGACGGTACAAATAAAAACACCAAAGGTATATGGGGTACTTTTTATCTGAAAGGAAACTATTTTGATGGCACATGTCCTGAATTGAAAGCCGAATATCAATCTCTGCTTACTTCTGTAAACAATGACAACTGGCAAGGGTTACACCCCAATGCAACAGAAGCCGTTCCTTTACCCGATGGAGGAGAAAAAGCACTTCAGTCAAGTAACGAATTTACTATTTCCGAAGATGCATCCGAATTCACTCAATCGGCAAAAGAAGCTTATGAATCAGTATTAAAGTATGCCGGTGCTTCCTTAAAATATGATGATGTCGATAAACGCATCATAGCCAACGTTCGCAACGGAGATTATACGGCAGACGGCAGCAATGGCAGTGAAAAGGGACTCATTGATAAAGCCAGCGATGTAGGTGGCTGGCCGGAATATAAAAAGGAAACTGGTCCGAAAGACACCGACGGCGACGGCATCCCTGATGAATGGGAGACTGCCAACGGTTTGAACCCCAAAAGTAAGGCCGACGGTGCCAAATATACTCTAAGTAAAACGTATACCAATCTGGAGGTTTACCTCAACAGTCTGGTAGAAACGTTGTATCCCAACAAATAAATCGTCTATATCCCCAAACAGTTAAAAGATAATGAAGCAGAAAATATCTCTATTTTATGTAGCTATTGCATTCAGCATCGCAGGATTATGTACCTCATGCTCTTCCGACGATCCTGTAGATGATACAGGTGGAGGAACAAATAATCCAGGTGGGACATCTTCTGATGTCAAGCAACTGGATTATGGAGAACTTCTTGCTTTCCCATACGCCGAAGGCCACGGTCGCAATACCACCGGAGGACGCGGAGGAAAAGTTTATCATGTGACTAGCCTTGAAGACGACACCAGTGGAAGTATCAGCGGAAGTCTGCGCTGGGCTATGAAACAAGACGGTCCTAAAACGATTGTATTTGATGTGTCGGGTACCATCTATTTGAAATCGGAATTAAAAACCCAGAAAGATGATCTGACCATTGCCGGACAAACATCACCGGGCGGTATCTGTATCGCCAATTATCCATTTACGATTAATTCCAGCAATATCATCATTCGTTTCATCCGTTTCCGCCCCGGAAACTCTAACGTAGACTGCGACGGATTAGGAGGTTGTGACAAACAAAATGTAATCATCGATCATTGTTCGGTAAGCTGGGGAAGCGATGAATGTCTTTCTGTCTATGGTATGCAAAATTCTACCGTACAATGGTGTTTAGCTTATCAAGCCTTACGTGTGACTGATGTAAAGATCAATGCTGCCACAGGTAAATTCGCTTCTCACGGATATGGCGGTAACTGGGGAGGAAACTATGCCTCTTACCACCATAACCTGATAGCCCATTGCGAAAGCCGTGTTCCACGCCTTGGTCCCCGATATACTACATTAGCACTGAACAACAACGATGGAGAGCGAGTGGATATGCGCAACAATGTTTACTACAATTGGGGAGGCGAAGGCTGCTACGGTGGTGAAGCGCAACACGTGAATATCGTTAACAACTACTACAAGCCAGGCCCCGGAACCGATGAAAGCGGTAAAGCAGACCGTGCTTACCGTATCGCCAAGCCGGATGTATATCCGGAAAATTACTCCGGCGAAGCTTACAAAAAATGGCTTCAAACTTGGGGGAAGTTTTATATCGACGGAAATAAAGTGGTAGGCAATACGACTGTTAGCAATGATAACTGGACAAAAGGCGTATTTGAACAAATGGATAATAAAAACTGTGCAACTACGGAGCTTTGGAACCAACATACCCAGATAAAATCAAGTTCACCGGTAGTTAAGGCAGGAAATGTAAGAACTCATACGCCGGATGAGGCTTATGAACGTGTGATGAGCTATGCAGGAGCCAGCAACTATCGTGATAAAGTCGACGAGTTGATAATCAGCGACGTTAAAAACAGAAAAGCAAGTTGCACGGGAGATGCCAGCAAATGGAAAGATCTTTCCGGCTACTCACAAAACAAAAGTGGATATATCAACGACCCGAAAGATGTCTGCACAGCCTTAGGAGTAAATGATCCCTACGATGTTCTGAAATCTGTAACCAATGCAAACGTGAAAGATACGGACGGTGACGGTATTCCCGACTACTGGGAAGAAGAATATGGTTTGAATCCCAAGAAATCTGCTGATGGAAAAGAAACGACTATTGACAAAAACGGGAAGTACACTAATCTGGAAATGTATCTCAATAGTCTGGTGCACGAAATCATGGTAAATGGTGCGACAGGTGGCAGTGTTATAGAATAAATTTAGTAAATTCGAACCCAAATGATAAATTAGTAATGAAAAAGAATATATTAGCAATCTGTAGTTTGATATTGGCTTTTCCTCTAGTGGGACAAGCCATGCAACCTGCCATTTCGGTTGAAAAAACATCAAAGGACTATCCTACCCCGGATCGTTCCAAAGTTCTCGCCTTCCCCGGTGCCGACGGAGCAGGAAAATATACCACCGGTGGTGCCGGAGGTGCTGTATACACTGTTACGTCCCTGGCAGACGACGGTTCGGAAGGGACACTTCGCTGGGCTATCAGCAAGAAAGGTCCCCGCACCATTGTCTTTGCGGTTAGCGGAATTATTGAACTACAAAAAGCATTAAAACTCAGCAATGGTGATGTGACCATTGCAGGACAGACAGCTCCGGGTGATGGCATTTGCCTGAAAAACTATACATTCTCTATTCAGGCAGACAATGTTATCGTCCGTTTCATCCGTTCCCGTATGGGAGTCGACATCAAACAAAAAGGTGACGACTCAATGAATGGTACTAAAGCGCACCAAAACATTATCATAGACCACTGCTCCATGAGTTGGTGTACGGACGAATGTGCCACATTCTATGATAACCGTAATTTCACACTTCAGTGGTGCATCATCAGTGAAAGTCTCGCCAATTCTATCCACGAAAAGGGAGCACATGGTTATGGGGGTATCTGGGGTGGAGAACCTGCTACTTTTCACCATAACTTACTCGCCCATCACACTAACCGCACACCCCGTCTTTGCGGAAGCCGTTATACGGGTCGTCCGGAAGATGAAAAAGTGGAATTATTCAATAATGTGATTTATAATTATGGCAGTGACGGTGCTTATGCCGGTGAAGGAGGTTCCTACAACTTTATCAATAACTACTATAAACCGGGACCTTTCAGTGCGACAAAAGGTTCTTTCAAACGCTTGTTTACAGCGTATGCCGATGATGGCAAAAACAACAATAAAGCAGGTGTTCATGGTGTATTCTATTTCAAAGGTAACTATATGGATCCTACCTGTCCCAAACTGACCGATAAGCAGAAAGAGGCTCTTTATAAAGTGAATATGGATAACTCTTACGGACTGGTTATCAAAAAGGACTTTGCCACAGAAAAGGAAGTACTGTCTAAAAAAGCATTTGACATAGCCGAACATACTTCTTTGCAACCTGCCAAGAAAGCCTACAAAGATGTTCTCGAGTTTGCCGGTGCTTCATATCGCCGTGACGCCATAGACCAACGCATCGTAGATGAAACTCTCAAAGGCACTTATACTTACGAAGGTTCTCACGGAAGCACGAATGGAATGATTGACCAACCGTCTGATGTAGGAGGATGGCCGGAATATAAATCAGAAACAGCACTTGTTGATACAGATAGTGATGGTATTCCCGATGAATGGGAAAAGAAACACAACCTTAATCCCAATGATCCTTCAGACGGAGCCAAATATACATTAAGCCCGGAATATACAAACCTGGAAATGTATATGAACAGCCTTGTGAATCATCTATACCCTAAAAAATAATTTCGGATAACCAAGATGAGGGTAAATGTATCGGAACTCTCATAAACAAAAAATCACCCTCGCCACAGATAGTTGTAGTGAGGGTGATTTCGATAAAAGGGGAGCTTTGAACATCCCCCTTTCTATTTCTTTCCTTTCCTATTATTATCTCCCCACTCTATCCCGATACTCTGTAGGCGTCATTCCAACCTGTGCTTTAAAGCATTTACTGAAATAACGCGGATCATTAATGCCGACCATATACGAAATCTGGGTCATATTAAATTCTCCGGTTTCTATTAATTGTGTAGCCCGCTTGATACGCATTTCTTTGATAAATTCAATCGGAGCCAATCCGGTAAGTGTTTTCAGCTTCTTGAAGAAGACAGAACGGCTGACAGCCAGTTCCCGAACCAAATCATCTACCACCAGTTCTCCATTATCCATGTTCTGCTTCATCAATTCAACCAATTTATCCATAAACTTACGGTCGTTGGGAGACATTTCGAGAGTTGTAGGTGGAGTTTCGGACACATCTTCTTCAGCAGACGGCATATCCGTAGCCACAGGCACTTCCTCCTGACCGGTAGAAATATTGATATGCATCAGACTATCCCGGTAGAAACTTTGCAGTTTCTTACGCTGCATCAACAGATTTTCCACACGTGCTTGCAGATAGGTAGCACTGAAAGGCTTCGTTATATAATCATCCGCACCATATTCCAATCCCTCCAGTTTGCTTTCAATCGTAGTTTTGGCAGTAAGCAAAATGATAGGTATATGGCTGGTCGTCATATCCGCACGCAGTTCACGCGTCATTTCGATACCGTCTTTTTCAGGCATCATCACGTCACTGATGATAATATCCGGCAGGTACTTCAAAGCCTTGCTTGCCCCCTCCTTACCGTCAGCAGCTTCCACCACCCGGTACATCGGAGAAAATATACTGCGCAAGAATTCACGTAACTCCTGATTATCTTCGACTAACAGCATCAATTCTTTGGAGTTCTCTTCTTTCGCAAATTCTTCCCCATACACATCATCAATCTTCTCCGAATCATCGCTTACCAACGTTTCAGACTGAATGGAAGAATTGGCAATATCCACTACCTGTCCCATTCTTGCCGGAGCATCCGCATCTTCCAGAATAAACTCGGCTTCCTTATCGTAATGTTCTTTTCCCTTGAGGAAATCGACTTTGAAGCAACTCCCTTCTCCCAAATGACTATCAACGGAAATAGTCGCTTTATGCATTTCCACCAACTCTTTCACCAATGAAAGTCCGATACCCGTACTAGCCTGATTGAAAAGATTCTTATCTACCAGATTCTCAAAACGGACAAACAGTGACTTCTTTTTGTTTTCTGCGATACCGATCCCCTGATCTTGCACACCGATAGAAACCGTCTTTTCATCTTCCCGGATAAACATCGTAATCATCTTGCCATTCGGCGTATATTTAAATGCATTGGAAAGCAAATTGAATACAATCTTTTCCAGCTTATCGGCATCCACCCAAAGATAAAGATGTTCCTTTTCGGTCTGGAACAGGAAATCAATCCGATGTTCCTCGGCCACAGCTTCAAAATTATCCATCACCTTACGGACGAAAGGTACAATATCCACCCGCTGCACCTGCATCTTCATCTTCTTATTCTGAATCTTGCGGAAGTCCAGAATCTGATTGACAAGACGGAGCATCCGATTGGTGTTCCGTTCAACCACCACTAACTGTTCGCGAGCATCAGCCGGCAATTTATCATTCTTCAAGACCTGCTCCACCGGACCGGATATCAACGTAAGCGGAGTACGCAACTCATGCGATATGTTAGTAAAGAAACGCAGTTTTATATCTGAAATCTGCTGTTCGACCGAAACTTCATGCTTCAACCGATAAATAGTAAACAGGATATAAACGGCTACGAGAATAATAATCAGAATAAAAAGAACATAAAGCACATAAGCTACCGGCGTCTCCCAGAAAGAAGGCAGAATAACAATGTTCAGTATACGTTCATTATCCACCCACACACCATCACTATTCGTTGAACGAACACGGAGCACATACTCTCCTTTCGGAAGATTCGTATAAGTCACACTACGCTGCTTGTCGGCAAAAGTCCATTGTTTCTCAAATCCGTCGAGAATATAAGCATACTGTATATTCTGCGGATTAGTATAATCGAGTGCAGCGAAGTGAACGGAGAAAATATTCTCTTTGTGTGAGAGCACCAATGGGTCGGTATCGTCAATATCCACCTTCAACAAGGAGTTATCTCCGGGCGTAATATCCTCATTAGTCACCATCAGTTTGGAGAATACGATAGGTGGGATATAGCTACTCTTACGAATAGAGTCGGGATTAAATATAAAGACTCCCCCACTGGCACCGAAAAGCATACTTCCTTTAGCCGTCAATGTGGAAGCCGCTTCACTAAAGCGCACTGGGAAAGTAATACTACGTTCGTCGTAACTTTCAAAACGTTCTTCAGACGGGATAAATTTACAAATTCCATTCTCCGTACTAATCCATAAATTCTCCTTACTATCTTCGCGGGCAGAAAGCAAGACGTCGGAAGGAAGACCGTCCAGTACGGAATATGATTTGAACTCTCCGTGGCCGTCCTTACTGATAGATATCAGTTTGTTGAGTCCCCCACCGAAAGTAGCCAGATACAGTTCCTTTTTCTTAGTGGAAATAATCCAATGGACATCATTATTACTCAGACTTTGCGTATCGTTCGGCATACGGGAGAAATGATAAAACTGCACATCCTCCGGTTTCTTAAAGTTCTCATCAAAAGCAACAGCTCCCGTAGTTGTACCTACCCACAGGCGTCCATTATTATCGGAAGTAATGAAACGCGCTTTGTAGCAAGGATCAATCGGATACCCTTTCAGATTATTCCGGTGATTGATAAACAATGTCTTTCCTGCTTCATTCTGCGTGATATAATTGATACCTCCGGCAAAAGTAGCTACCCAAATACGACCATAATGATCTTCATAGATACAATACACATTATTATCGCTCAAACTGTACATATCCTCTTCACGATGAAGATAACGGGTCAGTTTATAAGACATTCCGTTGGAAGAAGTCGGCTCGGCACGGACAAGTCCGTCTCCTTTTGTTGCAATCCAGATGATTCCTTTCGAATCCTGAATAACAAAATAAACAGTTCCCAACATGGGAGTACCGGTAGTAGAAACGATGCCGCTTTCGGTCAGGTATCCTTTATAAGCTTTATCGGCATCATACATACGAAGCATACCATCTTTCAAGCCAACCCACAGATTACCCAGTTTGTCTTCGCACAGGGCACGTACCTCATTATGCAATGATTCATGTTCATGCGGCATGGGAGTCATCATCGCAAAAGGTACATTCCGATAAGTCACCTTCTCCAATCCCTTGGAGTGGGTGCAAAGCCATAAATTACCTTGTTTGTCGGAGAAAGCCGAATGAATCTTATTGGAAAAACGCCAGTCACGACTACCCAGTCCATTATAGAAAGGAACCAATCGTTTTTTTTGAGGATCGAAGTAAGAGAAACCTCCTCCATAAGGGTGTACCCAAAGATACCCGTTTACATCTTCATGGATATGGAAGGCCGGACGGGAACGTTCAGGATTACTGTATTCAATAAGAATCTGTTCACGGGTCACCACTCTGGTCGAGGGATTAAAATGGGCTACAACACCCGGTTCTTCCTGCTCGAACCACACTTCCGAAGAACGGTCTACATAAGCAGAAAGGATTGGTTTTGCGGGTAAAGCCTTACAAGTCAGGAATGAGTAATGCACATTTGTTTTGGTCCGCAGATTGTAAGTAAAGAAACCATCCGAATCGGTAGTAATTACAGAAACGTCCGGTGCAACGGGGTGAATGGAAGTGATCTGTCCTTTTGTAGGAAGTTCGATCAACGTAAATTCTCCGCTATCTTTCTGATAAGACCAGATACGTCCATGATCCGAAGCAAAGCAGATGTCCTTATCCCGCTCCTGTACTGCATAGAAGGCTTGGTTTATGCCGCCAAACTTTCCTTTTGTCTCCGTAAAATAGGAATCCGGTTCTTTCTTTCCGGGGCGGATCATGCCGAGGCCGTTATCTGTCAACAGCCAGTCATTACCTGCTTTGTCCTGATGTACTTTGAATACATGTAAAGAGGGAAACAATTCCGTCTTACTGGAATAAATATCCCATGTCAGGCGATGATTCTCATTTGGATGAGTCAGGATGCGGATAGCTCCGTCATTTTCTGTCAGCAGCCAGACGGTTCCGTTCGGCATCACCTCAATGGTATGCACATTGAAAGCACTCCCCTCCTCTCCGGCAGCAGGTACTTGTTCGAAAGTCTCTGTCTTCGGGTCGAAACGATGGACACGATTATCATAAGTCAGTAGCCACAAAAAACCATAACGGTCTTCATAGATACGGTCTACGCGATTATTGGTCAGACTGATGTAGTTTCCCTGACGGGCCTTATATGTTTTGAAGGTATAACCGTTGAAACGGTTGATTCCATCCCAAGTGGCAAACCAAAGGTTGTCTTTGTGATCTTGCAAGATGTTCATCACCGTATTTTGGGACAATCCATCTTCAGTAGAATAGTGGGTGAAAAAACAGTGCTGCTGCGCATGTGTCGAGAACACAATAGCTAGCAAAAGAATTACTGAAATTAAGGTTTTCTTCATCATATAACTAGGTTCTGTGCCGTAAAGATAGAAAAATAGTTGTACTTTTATGCAATCTTTAGCGGCTATTTAACAGAATCGAGCCATTCTATAGGACAAGTGATCTATTGTCTTTTATATATCCATTGTTTTTTGCTTAGTAATTCATTTCTTTACATATTCGTCAAGTCAACGTTTCACTGTTATCAGTTTGTTTCCGTCCGCTACCGGATTCCATCCATCTTCGCCTGCCAGTACAGTCGTAATCTCGTATCCTTGCAGGTTTTTCAGTTGTTGGGAGAAAGCGGCACGCGCTTTCGGATTGGCTCCTTCGCCCCGACTCTCATATTCGGCATAGAAGACTGTATTTTCGTTCTCTTTCTTGCCCCAGTTATTCCAACCGACAGGGAGAATGTGTTTACCTAGTTCGCAACGGATAAATACAGCTTGCGCATACGGACGCCAGGGACGAGACAGATATACTTTTGTGGCTTCCGGTTCCGCAGTCAGTTTGCAATCATAAAATACATAGCCATATTTTTTACCTTTATCCGTAGAAGGAGCGGTGACATAACCATCCCGCTTACTATGAATGTGGCAACGATTGAAAACAGCCGTAGACCAACCGAAGATAAAATCAACCGTTCCTTCGATGTAGCAATCTTCGTAATACTGGCGGCTTTGTTTACCGTATGTATAGAGCGTATCTTGGAAGCCGAGGAAACGACAGTTCTTAAAATAGACACGATCGGCAGATACGAAACAGGCAACTGCTTGTCCTACGGGACCTGATGAGTTCTCGAATGTGATATTCTCCGCATAAAAATCGGGGGCATAGATGTAACAGCTGGACGAACCGGAAGTTCCCATGTTCTCGCCGAATACATTTTTCTTGTTTGCAAAACCGTCATAAGTCAGTATCGCACCGTCTTCTCCAATCAAAGAGATATTAATCTTGGATTCAGGGATGATGAGCTTCTCTTTATAAGTTCCTTTACGAATCAGGATAGTGGTACGAACGTCTTTGCGAAAATCGGGAACAGCATTGATAGCTTCCTGCACGGTAAAGAAATCACCGCTACCGTCTTGGGCCACTACATAATCGAATTGACGGATATATTTCGCCAGTTCCGGAATTTCCTTGCCGATGGCATCCACTGCCAGTCCGGCAATTGTTCGTGCTCCGTATACGTTTAAATGAGTATTGTCTTCACGACCTTTCGGGAAAGCCGGCACCTGATTGGGTTCGACAAACATGAATAGTTTCTTTGATTCTACAGGTCCAAGTCCCTGCACCAGGTCATGAGTAATCTTGTTCATGTCGATGAAAGTCACTCCCAGTTCTTTTGCCACATTGCGGGGAGCATCCAGATAGGCGCCATGCGTATCGAATAAAACAGTTCCTTCTTTCGGTTGTTCCTTTTCCCCCGGTGTGCGGCGGACATCTTTTGCGATGGCATCATCCTTCGGCTGTACGAAGTTTCGACGGACGATAGAGTTGAACAACACCGGAATTCCACCTTTGGCGCGGGTTTCATTCACATACCGACGAAGAATTTCATCAAAAGTACTACCCGGATCGGTGTGACGGGTAGAGTCTGCTTTCTCATCATTATGGCCGAACTGGATAAAGACATAATCTCCTTTCTTCACCTTAGAAATTACTTTTTCCCAGCGTCCTTCGCTGATAAAGCTCTTGGAACTTCGACCGTTGGCTGCATGATTGTCTATCCGTATATCTTCGGAGAAGAATCCGGGAAGTACCATTCCCCAACCACGTTCGGGATTTCCTCCGTCTATTTTCTTGTTAGCCATTGTCGAATCACCTATCATAAAGATAGTGATGACCGGTTTATCTGCACGAAATGCAGAAAAAAGAATAAGAGCCGTTGCAAGTAGCCCTACCATTTTAACCCTAAGTGTTTTCATATTCTTCATCCCCTCCTACGAGTTTTATTTTTTGTTTTTATCTGCCACCTGCAACGTTTTGCTCATATCTTACTTGCAATCAACCGATTGCAGCGTTGCAGATACTGTTGCAGATACCGTTGCAGATGTTTATCTGCAACACCTTTAATAATCCTGTTTTACACGCAGACAAATTCAGTTTCCACGTATAGGAACTACAGTTTCCCCGGTAAGAAACGCTAGTTTCCACGTAGAGATACGACAGTTCCCACATAGGGAACTGCAGTTTCCTGCCTTGGAACGGGAATTTCAAGCCAGGAAAGCAAATGCCCAAGCCCGGAAACAAAAATTTCAAGCTGCATAAACAGTCGGAAAATCTACGTATTTTTATTTATAAGGATACCAATTACTGCTTTCCTTAAAGATATTTTGCGGAGTATACTTCATTGCCTCCTTATTTGTCAACTGTTTAGCCCATGCCACACGCCCGGAAGTATCTGCGCCCGCACCCGTATTTCCGAATTCGGCATAACGGGCTGTCTTTTCGTTCTCCGGATTCTTCCAATTGTGCCATCCTTCGGGACGGATATGATTACCAAACTCACAATTGATAAAGACCGTTACCGCATAAGGACGCCACGGACGACCCAAATATACTTTTTTCACTCCCGGAGCGGCTGTCAGCTTACAGTTTTTGAAAACATAACCGAATTCTTCACTTTGAGGAGTGGAAGCGGCAGTGATATACGAATCACGTTTACTATGCAGTTCACAATATTCGAATAGAGCAGTGGAAGGACCAAAAATAAAATCGGTAGTTCCCTCGATATAGCAATTCGTGAATAAGAGACGCGCTCCTTCTGTTCCTGTATAAATAGTATCCTGATTTCCCAAGAAACGACAGTTGACAAACATCAGTCTGTCACCTTCGGTATGAAGAGCTACCGCTTGCCCCAGTGGAGCCGCATTATTTTCAATCGTCAGGTCTTTGAAAGTGATGTCATTTCCCTCCACTTTCACCGTATAGGTGCGGAAAGTACCCATCTTATTGATATTGGCATGGTCATCATAAGTGATAATCGTTTTTTCTGCGCTTTCGCCCACTAATTGCACATTCTTTACCCAGGAAGGAATGACTAGTTTTTCTTTGTATATACCATTCTTGATATAGATCGTCACCGTATAATCCATAAAAGCGCGGACAGCTTCCACGGCTTCCTGAATGTTACGATACTCCCCTGTCCCGTCGCGTGCCACGACTAATGTGTCTTTGCGTTGCTGTTGTTGTGCATAAACAGATGTTGCTCCCACACCCAGTAGAAGCAAACACATCATTCCTTTAAAAATAGTCCTTTTCATTGTCGGAAATTACTTTTGTAAACGTTCGTATTCCAAGCTAGCCATAATAAAAGGTCCTACGGCTTTAGGATCGTTATTGCGGATAGTTTCATTAATATAATAGTCATAATCGCCGGAACGATATACCTTTCCTCCCAATCCTGCCACTGCACAAGCCTTGGTGATGGTTACCAATCCGTTCTTGTCTACTTCGATAAAATTATCCAGGAATCCTTTGTAGCCTTTCAATGCCACATCCAGATAAGACTTATCAATATATCCCAAACGAACCGCCTTAAAGAGCGAATAAATGAACATAGCGGAACAAGAAGATTCTACGTAATTACCCTTATCACCACTCCGATCCATCACCTGATACCATCCTCCGGTCTTCGGGTCCTGAAGTTTCTTCACCTGCACAGCTACATTATTCAATATATCAAGCAGGGAATCTCTTCCGGCTTCATGCTGCGGAATAAATTCGAGCACATCCACCAATGCCATCGCATACCATCCCATTGCACGTCCCCATGTATGTTTCGACTGTCCGGTCACCGGGTCCGCCCAACGTTGAGTGCGGCTTACATCGCACGCATGACGATAAAGACCATTTTTAGGATCGTACGTATGACGGGCACAAGTGACAAACTGGTTGATTACATCTGCATAGTCCTGCGGAAGATTATTACGGAATGCATATTCCGCGTAGAAAGGAGCTCCCATGTAAATTCCGTCCAACCACATTTGGTGGGGATAAATCTTTTTATGCCAAAAACCACCGTCCTCATTACGCGGTTGTCCTTCAAACTGGCTATAAAGCAGGTCGAGCGCTTTCTTATATTTAGGATTCTTGGTCTGCTCATAGATACGGAAAAGGATTTTTCCGGAGTTGATACGGTCGAGGCTATAATCGGTTAATTTATAAGCGGTAATGCTTCCGTCCTCGTGCACCATTGTATCCGCATACGCGATGGCGTAATCGCGAATTTTCTTGTCGCCATAAGCGTCGTACACATCAAGCATGGCTCCCAGTTCAAGTCCGTGGCAATAATCCCACTTCAGTTTCGGCTGAAAGTCAAGTTGCCAGGATTCCGGGTAACGGATCATTTCCGATTCAGTCAGCCGCACAGACCAGGGAAGCTTGCTGTCTACCTGTTGTGCCGATGCCGGAAGTGACATTGTAACCAGCAGAGTCAATATAAAAAAATTATAAAAAAGAGTTCGTCTCATGGTTTGTTATTTTAAGGATTAAACATACAAGTCTTTCACGCTACGAAAGTAGTGTTTTTCCTCCAAAGCCAGTGGGATTTTTTAGTCAAGTAGGTGCATTTTTTGTTTTTCGTGCACGGAAACGACTAATTTTGTGCACGCAAACGTCAAAAATGTCCATTTTTGATGCAATATCTCATAAATTAAGAGTTTCGTTTTGGAAGAAAGCAAAAAAGGTCTTACTTTTGGCACGGTTTACAACTAATACCCTCTGGGGAAACACAGGTAATTTATCATTAAAACAGAGAAAAAATAGAACAGAATGGAAGAAGTATTCAAGTACATTATCGGTCTTGGAGCGGCAGTGATGATGCCGGTCATTTTCACAATCTTAGGAGTATGTATCGGTATTAAATTCTCTAAAGCGCTGAAAAGCGGTTTATTGGTAGGTGTCGGTTTCGTTGGTTTATCGGTAGTCACAGCGTTGCTTACCAGCAGCCTGGGCCCTGCACTAAGTAAAATGGTAGAAATCTACGGATTGGAACTGGGTATTTTCGACATGGGATGGCCTTCTGCAGCAGCAGTTGCCTACAATACATCTGTCGGTGCTTTTATTATCCCGGTCTGTCTGGGTGTCAACTTACTGATGTTGCTTACCAAAACAACCCGCACCGTCAACATCGACCTTTGGAACTACTGGCATTTCGCCTTTATCGGAGCCATCGTCTATTTTGCTTCCGACAATATCTTCTGGGGCTTCTTTGCAGCAATCATCTGCTACATCATTACACTGGTAATGGCGGATATGACTGCTCCTGCTTTCCAAAAGTTCTATGATAAAATGGAAGGTATCTCTATTCCGCAACCTTTTTGCCAAAGTTTTGTTCCGTTTGCCATTGTAATTAATAAACTACTTGATAAAATCCCGGGATTCGACAAACTGAATATCGACTCGGAAGGCATGAAAAAGAAATTCGGATTGATGGGTGAACCGTTGTTCCTGGGTATTGTGATCGGTTGCGGTATCGGCGCACTGGGTTGTGCCAGTTGGAAAGAAGTGTTGGATGGTATTCCGGGCATTTTAGGACTGGGTATCAAGATGGGTGCGGTAATGGAATTGATTCCACGTATCACCAGTCTCTTCATCGAAGGTTTGAAACCTATTTCTGACGCTACCCGCGAGCTGATCGCTAAGAAATATAAGAATAACACCGGATTGAGCATCGGTATGAGCCCTGCACTGGTAATCGGTCACCCGACTACCCTGGTGGTATCTCTACTTTTAATCCCTGTAACTATCTTCCTGGCTGTTATCCTTCCGGGCAACCGTTTTTTACCGCTGGCTTCCCTGGCAGGTATGTTCTACTTGTTCCCGATGATTCTGCCTATTACAAAAGGTAACGTAGTGAAATCATTTATTATCGGTCTGGTGGCTTTGACAGTCGGTCTGTATTTCGTAACAGGACTGGCAGGCTTCTTCACACTGGCCGCCAAAGATGTATATGCCGCAACGGGCGACCCGACAGTGAATATCCCCGCCGGTTTTGAAGGTGGAGCACTCGACTTTGCTTCCAGCCTCTTCTGTTGGGGTATCTTCCACCTGACCTACAGTCTGAAGATTATCGGTCCTGCCATCCTCGTGGCACTGGCACTCGGAATGGCTATCTACAACCGTATCCGCATGACTAGAAATGACGCAAAGAATGCATCAACCAATAAAGAATAATATAAATCCTATAAAGAAAAGATTATGAAAAAATTAGCAATTGCAATGATGTTGGGTATCGCAGCGATGTCTGCTTCTGCCCAGGTGAATTACAAGATGCAAGTGGCTTGCAGTCCTCAAGACGTGAAAACGTATGATACCAACCGCCTGCGTAGTAGCTTTCTGATGGAGAAAGTAATGGTTCCGAATGAAATCAACGTTACTTATTCAATGTACGACCGCCTGATTTTCGGTGGTGCAGTACCTGCAACAAAAGAACTGGTACTTGAAACGATTGATCCGCTGAAATCTAAATTCTTCCTTGAACGCCGCGAACTGGGTGTCATCAACATTGGTGGCGAAGGTATCGTAACCGTAGACGGTAAAGAATATACGCTGAAATTCAAAGATGCTTTATACGTAGGTAGAGGCAAGCAGAAAGTGACTTTCAAGAGCAAAGATTCCAGCAATCCTGCCAAGTTCTACATCAACTCGGCTACTGCTCACAAGGAATACAAAACTCAATTGATTACTATCGACGGACGCAAAGGTTCTCTGAAAGCCAACTCATTTGCTGCCGGAAAGATGGAAGAAAGCAACGACCGCGTTATCAACCAGTTAATTGTTAACAACGTACTTGAAGAAGGTCCTTGCCAATTACAGATGGGACTGACAGAGTTGAAACCGGGTAGCGTATGGAACACGATGCCGGCACACACTCACTCTCGTCGTGTGGAAGCATACTTCTATTTCAATGTACCGGCAGGAAATGCGATCTGTCACTTCATGGGCGAACCTCAAGAAGAGCGTATTGTATGGATGCAGAATGAACAAGCTATCATGTCACCGGAATGGTCTATTCACGCTGCTGCCGGAACAAGCAACTACATGTTTATCTGGGGTATGGCAGGTGAAAACCTCGACTACGGAGATATGGACAAAATCAAATATACAGAAATGCGCTAATCGTTGCGTATTCCTGTTCATACATATAATCAATGATCCGAAAAACTTCATTCTTTTCTCCTGCGAGAGAAAGGAATGAAGTTTTCCGGATTTTGCATATTCTTCCCCCAAAGAACAAACATTCGTTACCTTATTATATATAGGATGTAACAAAATCCAACTATAATGCAACGAATAATACATGATTTTGACCAATTTTTACAAATAAAATTCAGTCTAAATACCGACCTTTGTCAACGAAACAAAATCTATTTAAATCCATTATCATGAATGCATTTCAAAAAACAGGCGAAAAAATGACAAACTACAGATGGACTATCTGTGCTATGCTATTTTTTGCTACCACAGTTAACTATCTCGACCGTCAGGTTCTCTCATTGACATGGGATGAATTTATCAAACCGGAATTCCACTGGGACGAATCTCATTACGGTACTATTACTTCTGTTTTCTCGATTGTATACGCTATATGTATGCTGTTTGCCGGTCGTTTTGTCGACTGGATGGGAACTAAAAAAGGCTACCTTTGGGCCATTGGTGTCTGGTCTGCCGGTGCTTGCCTCCATGCTGTCTGCGGTATCATCACAGAAGCTCACGTTGGTCTCCACAGCGCAGCAGAACTGGCTGGCGCAACAGGAGACACTATCGTCGTTATCGCTACTGTCAGTATGTATTGCTTCCTCGCTGCCCGCTGTATTCTGGCCTTAGGAGAAGCTGGCAACTTCCCTGCCGCTATTAAAGTAACTGCAGAGTATTTCCCTAAAAAAGACCGTGCGTATGCTACTTCCATCTTTAATGCGGGTGCGTCAATCGGCGCATTGATTGCCCCTCTTACCATTCCTATCTTAGCCAAAGCGTTCGGTTGGGAAATGGCATTTATCGTGATTGGTGGACTTGGCTTCATTTGGATGGGATTCTGGGTATTCATGTACGATGCTCCATCTAAAAGCAAACATGTCAATCAGGCAGAGCTTGATTATATCGAACAAGACCAGCGCGAAGCAGGCAGTGCTCCGATGACAGATGAGAAAGACGAAAAAAGAATGAAGTTCTGGCAATGTTTCAGCTACAAGCAGACATGGGCCTTTATCTTCGGTAAGTTCACCACTGACGGTGTATGGTGGTTCTTCCTTTTCTGGACTCCGTCTTATCTGAATACTCAATTCGGCATCAAAACCTCCGACCCGTTGGGTATGGCATTAATCTTTACGCTTTATGCGGTAACCATGTTATCCATCTATGGTGGTAAATTACCTACCATCTTCATCAACAGAACGGGTATGAATCCTTATGCAGCCCGTATGAAAGCGATGTTGATCTTCGCCTTCTTCCCATTGGTTGTATTGTTAGCACAGCCGTTAGGTACGGTTTCTCCATGGTTCCCGGTTATTTTAATCGGTATCGGTGGTGCTGCTCATCAATCCTGGTCAGCTAACATCTTCTCTACTGTAGGTGATATGTTCCCAAGAACGGCTATTGCAAGTATCACCGGTATCGGTGGTATGGCAGGAGGCGTAGGTTCTATGATTCTTCAGAAAGTGGCAGGTAACTTGTTCGTATATGCTTCCGGAACAACAATGGTTGACGGCAAAGAGGTGGAAATGACGAAAGAATTGCTCGAACAAGGAGCACAATTCGTACACCCTGCCATGACATTCATGGGCTTCGAAGGTAAACCTGCCGGATATTTCATAATTTTCTGCGTGTGTGCAGTAGCTTATCTGCTTGGTTGGGTCATCATGAAGGCATTAGTTCCGAAATACAAACCTATCGTATTGGATTAATTCCATTTCAATAGATACTATCAATAAAAACAAAAGAGTAATCCGTCGCCGGATTACTCTTTTGTTTTTAACCAATTATTCAAAAAATGAAAAATAAAAAAGCCTCTTCTCACGAAGAAGGCTTTTTAGGTTTACTTATCCTGCATCATCCTCCTGCAAATTTTTTAAACGTAACACTAAAAAAACAGTGTTTTGCATTCCTATAATGAAGTATAGTAAACGTTAAGATGAAAAAAAGGGAAGTCTCACGACTTCCACAATTCTTCTAACCTTAAATCTAAATCTCTATGAAAAAACGTGTTGCAAATATAGGCGTTTGTTCAATATAGAGGTGTTAATGAATTGCATAAAGAGAGAATAAAAACTAACATCTGCAAAAATGATGCAATTTTTCAGGAGCCTTCTATTAATTTTAATAAACTTTTATAGAGAGGATTGCGTTCCAAGAGTTCGGGAACTCCCGTGATGAACATCTGTTTCCTTGCACGGGTCAAGGCAACATTCAGTTTCCGGTCAATCAAAACACCCTCTTCTTCCGTCAGATTGGATAGAAATTTTAATTGATAAGGGTAGTTGACACAGAAGGAATAGATTATTACATCACGCTCGCTTCCCTGGAACCGCTCCACCGTGTCAACCAGAATGCGATTCAAAACCGGAATACCTACTGATTCTATTTCTTTTTTAATCAATGCTATCTGACTCCGGTAAGGAGTAATGATTCCTAAAGTACGGGATTCGTCAAAATCCGACTGATGGTGTTCATAAATGCGAACGGCTAAATCCGCAACGATACGTGCTTCCGAATAGTTGATTTTGGCAGATGCTCCTGCTTTCTCCGGCACAGACGGATAAAAGGCTAAACGGCAGATCGTGTCCGAGTCCTCTATTTGATGAGGTAGTCCGACAGGAATCAGCCGCCCCCCGTAAAAAGCACGATTGGCAAATAAGGCAACTTCCGGATGCATGCGTCCCTGACGACAAAGCATATCATAGGAACGATGAATAGCAGACGATGAACAGGCTGCCGTACAGTTCCGATAAAGACGTTCGAACAAAGAATCTTTCAGATTGCTCAATCCGATAGACAGTAATGATTCATCATAGATTGCCGCCTGTTCCGCGTTTTGCTGCACAACAGCAGGCAGTTGCTTATGATCTCCGATCAATACAAACTTATCTATTGCATCTTTTTCATCTTCTCCACGTGCACAGAGGATTCCTAACAACTGCGGTTCCAAGATTTGGGTAGCCTCATCAATAATAGCTACATCAAAATGTTTCAAGCGAAACAGTTCCGGCTTACCGGAAATAGCCGCTACCGTTCCCACAATAATCCGACAATTCCGAATACGCTCGTAAACTTCCGAACGACGGTTGCAAGAGGATAATTCATTTTCAATCAGATGCCCGCGGTAGGCTTCATCACATGACAATTCACTTCCTACCCGGATAAAGTCAACTGCCGGAGCAATGGAAGCCAACGACTTGCATATTTCATCAACCGCCCGGTTGGTATAGGAAAGCAAAAGAATCTGCGCATCCTTGTCTGCATGGAAAGTCTCTACCATTTTCTTCAAGGCACATGAAGTCTTGCCTGTTCCCGGAGGTCCGATAAGAAGGAAATAGTCCTGTGCGGCTTTTGCCTTCAGGGCGACTCGCGTAAAATCGTCTTCCGAACAGAAAATCATGGAATCCAATGATTTATCAAACCTCGGAGGACGTTGTGACAGCAACAAGTCACGACGTTCTTTTCTTGCAGAAAGATAAGCATATAATCCCTGATACATCGAGCGGAATGTCGTATCCATTGTATCATGCTCTATGGCATAAAGGCTTTCGGCCGGAAGTACGGATGGATTCTGCTGGGTAGCACGCAAGCGGATACCTATTTCGTTTTCTGTCAGATACTCGATATTGCCTTTGAAAACCATTTTATTGGTGACATTATCTGTATCACAGTTTCGTTCATAAAGGATAATGGCGTCGCCTTGACGGAAATTAGGAAGGAAAGTTTCAGCATGAAGCATCTCACTTCCAGCGGTAAGAGTAAGTCCGGCTTTATATTCATCGGCGGCATGGTTCTCCTTTATTTTCAGATCATAAATGATTTCTCCAGCCTCACATTTCTCCGCCAATGTAGAGAGCCACAAAGAAGCTGCCCCTGTACGTCCCTCATAATCCACGTCACCGGATTTTGAGGTATAAAGTTCCTTTGTTATAAAGTTGTACACCGCATAGAAGTAATTCTTTTCCAATGCGGAAAGAGCTTTCAGCTTCGATTGAAAGTTATCAATAGAAGGACGCAGGTATGTTTCCCAGAAACGCCCTTTCAATCCTCGTTCATTCAAGGTGGAAGCATTGATTTCTTCCAGTTTTTGTGACGTATACTCCAGGCTGTTTCGTAATTGGATGCCATATTCATCGGCTACAATCCGGTTACGCAAATCAATTACCCGGCGTACCATCGCCCACGAAGGACGGGAAGGGTAAAGAAGCGGATAGCGGGTATAAAGCAAATAAGCTTTCACTTTCCGGTGATCCATTCCCATCGAATATTGCAATACCGCCTGATAAAGCAACATCTGTACTTTATTATTCTCTTTCGGTTCTACCTTGCCCCGGATAGCATACTCGTCCGCTTTACCGGATTTCATTTCGATAAAAGAAGACATATCCCGTTGCATATAGTCAAGACGTCCCTGGAGTCCGAGTGCTTCGCAAATATAAGATGGTTCGAGCACGGCATCTGTCTTGTCAAGCTCATAGCCGGCTGCATGAAAGGTGTCATTTACTGTTTCACGAATATGATCGAAGTGCAATTTGCAGTCTTCAAAGAATTGGCGTTCTTTCTCCTTGTCTCGCAAATCAGAGCAGGCGGCCAGTTCAATAGGATAACGCCGGAAGGCTTTCTGCATACAGGTACGATAGTCTATCTCTTCACTCTTTGCATGAATCCATTCGTCCAGAAAAAGGTTGGCTATATTTCCCAGTAATAAAGGACGAGCATTTTCGATCGGTTGAAGACGGGAAAGAAAATAGTTGGCCGGATGGTGTCCGTAGTCACGGAAACACTCGGCAAGGGAACTGATGTCGAGCAAGTAATCCGGTTCGAGTACGATAAAAGAAGGGGTCAGGATTCCTGCTTCATCGATGGCTACATCCAATAAATTGACTTGCGCATGCCGCCAAAGCAGCTTGCACGTTTCTGCAAACTCTTCATTGATTTGAGGAACATTATAACGGACAAGGTATGGTTGCTCAGAAACTTCATCCAAGGGAGTCACATACAGATATTGTTCGTCGGCATACTGGAAACAGACACGCATCCGCTGTACCCGCTCGCGGGCAGGAGGCGCAACCAAATAGGTGGCATCCGCACGCGGAAATAGTCGATATAGTTCCAGAGGAATATCTTCATCCAAGAGTTTACGGATAAAGAAAGCCAGAGTTTTCGCATCCCGCAAGAGTTGTTCTCGGTTGGGCTCTTGTTGACGGTTCAGGATAGCATTTGAAGTTAACCGGAAAGTATGCAGCCGGTTCTGCTCTGTAACAGAAAGACCCACCTTAGCTGACACAAAACTAATTCGTGCGGAAAGATCGGTCATCTGTAAACTTTCGTTTTGCATTTGCCCGCGACAAATGCGTTCCAGCAAGTCGCGCATTTGCTTATATCCTACGGCAAGATAGGCATCTTCTGCCCGGCAAACTGCTAAAAGGATTTCATAAGATTCTATCGCTTCATTCTTCGGACAAGGCAACTTCATCTCCAGTTTCATCTTCTACTTCCTCTTCCTCTTCGGTTTTCTTCTTGTCTTTTATCATCAAAATACTCATCTCGTACAACAGATAAAGTGGAATAGCTACGACACTCAATGTGAAGGGATCGCCTGTCGGAGTAATAATAGCAGCTGCTATCACGATGACAACCACCGCATGACGGCGGTATCTCCGCAAGAAAGACTTGTTCACCACTCCCAGCAAAGAAAGCAGCCATGTAACCAACGGAAGTTCAAAAGCCAATCCCATGCAGAGAACCAGCATCATAAAATTATCTATATAGGAATTAAGCGACAAGATATTCTCCACTTCCGAACTCAACTGATAGGTAGACAGGAAACGGAGAGTCAGCGGATAAACCATAAAGTAACCCAGCAGTACGCCGATGAAAAACATCACCGTTCCGATAGTCAATGCTTTACGCACGCCCTTTCTCTCATTCGGATAAAGAGCGGGATTGATGAAACGCCATATTTCAAAAAAGATATAAGGCATAGCCGTCACCACCGACATCCAAAATGCTGTCGACATGTGAATAAAGAAAGGAGCAGCCAAGTTGATATTGACCAGCTTCACATAAAATTGTTGTGTGAAGAAGTCATCGGTCAAATCAAATGTTTTACCGATATGCCGTAATAAATCGTAGAATATGAAATCATTGTGGCAAGGTGCAAGTATTACATGGTCGAAGAGGTAGGGCATAGCAATAAAATAGCCTATCGCCAATACAAACCAAACTCCAACTACCCGAAAAAGCACCTTACGCAGTTCGTCCAAATGATCCCAAAAGGTCATTTCTGCCATCCGTATGTTGTGCTCTTTTAGTTCTTAGAAGGATCTACAGGTTTGTCCAACTCGTCTTTTGCCTTGTTTATTTCATCTTTCGCTTCGTTCACACCGTCTTTGAAACTTTTTACACCTTTGCCTAATCCGCGCATCAGTTCAGGTATTTTCTTTCCACCAAAAAGAAGAAGGATAACCAAAGCGATAATAATCCATTCGGAACCACTAGGCAAAAAGCCTAACAATAATAAGTTTGTCATAAGTTTATTTGATATAAGAGGTTTTTAATAGTTGCTGCAAATATAATCATTTTCACCACAGGTTACATAGATTAGCCCTGTTTTTTATGACAACACAGGGTTATTAGAAAATTCTAATCCTGATAATATACCCGCTTCACCCGTGTCGATATACTTGTCAACACTTCATAAGGGATCGTATCCAGCTTATCGGACAACACCGTAATCGGAAGATCATCACCAAAGATGATAGCCTGATCGCCTTCCCGACAATCAATATCCGTCACATCGATCATGCAGACGTCCATACAGATATTCCCTACATAAGGAGCTTTCTTTCCGTTCACCAGGCAATAGGCGTTGCCGCGTCCCAAATGGCGGTTCAATCCATCCGCATAGCCGATAGGAATGGCCGCAATGCGTGAAGGACGTGCCAAATGCCCCATCCGGCTATATCCTACCGTATCTTCTTGGGGAACATCCCGTATCTGAAGAATGGTAGTCTTCAACGTACTTACATTATGTATAATCGAATTGTCTATCGGGCTAACTCCATAAAGTCCGATTCCCAAGCGCACCATATCAAATTGTGCATCAGGGAAACGCTCGATTCCTGCCGTATTACAGATATGACGGAGAATCTTATGAGAGAAGGCAGCCTGCAATTCTTGCGAGCCTTTCTCGAACAATTCAATCTGCCTGCGAGTGAAAGCGTCGAACTGCGGCGAATCACTTCCTACAAAATGAGAGAATACCGAACGGGGGATCACCGCACTCTGATTCTTCAGACGACGAATGAGCAATGGTATATCTTCTACCGCAAAGCCCAGACGGTGCATACCTGTATCCAGTTTCACATGAATCGGGAAGTTGGTGATTCCTTCTTTTTCTGCTGCTTTGATGAGCGCATCAAGCAGATGGAAATTATAGACTTCCGGTTCCAGCTTATAATCGAACATGGTTTTGAATGCCGTAAGCTCCGGATCCATAATTATAATAGAGGCGGTAATACCTGCTTTGCGAAGTTCGGAACCTTCGTCAGCCACGGCCACAGCCAGATAATCGACATGGTGTTCCTGCAAGCTCTTGGCTATTTCGTACGAACCGGCTCCGTAAGCGGATGCTTTCACCATACAGATCACCTTTGTTTCCGGATGGCGAAGCATGGAACGGTAATGGTTCAGATTGGCGACCATCGCTCCCAGGTTTACTTCAAGGATGGTTTCATGCACCTTCAATTCAAGTTCTTCGGATACCAAATCAAAGTTGAACACGCGCGAACCTTTTACCAGAATTACTTCCGAATGAAGTGATTTGAGTATGCCGGATGTAAGAAGTGCTTCTGTGTTAGGAAAGAAGTAGCGTTCGAGATCGTCATCAAAACGAGCGGAACAGGAGGATATTTCCTGCCCTACACCAATCAGTTTATTTATTCCTTTACTCTGCACCAACTGTGCTACACGCCGGTAGAGCGTAGCGGTACTTTGGCCGGTTTCCAGTATATCCGACAGGATCAGTGTCCGCTTCAAGCCTTTCTTTTCCGAACGGCGTACCAGAAAGTCGAGTGCAATATCCAACGATGCCAGGTCTGAATTATAACTATCATTAATCAATACGCAGTTATTCTTTCCTTCTTTCACTTCCAGACGCATGGCAATCGGTTCGAGACGGGCCATCCGTTCGGTGATCTGGTCGGCAGGTGTCATCAGGTAAAGACAAGCTGCCAGGCAATTCAGCACATTTTCAATGGAGGCGTCATCGATGAAAGGAATACAGAATGTATTATCCATTTCCAGATAACGATAGGATATAACGGTATGATCTTCTTTCTTGATTACACGGCTGATATACAACGGACGTTCAATATCCCTACGGCTCCAGGCTATTTCACGTGCAGTCAGCATTGATTTTGCGACACAATTACTGATTAATTCGTTATCGCCGTTGTAAATCACTACATCGCAGTCTTTGAAAAGCGTCAGTTTCTCCATGCATTTCTCTTGCAATGAGAAGAAATTTTCCTGATGGGCACCGCCGATATTGGTCAGAATACCAATGGTAGGCTTTATCATTCGTTTCAAGGCTCCCATCTCTCCCATTTCGGAGATGCCGGCTTCGAAAATGCCCAGTTCTGCTTCTTCTGAAAGTTGCCATACAGAAAGAGGAACTCCGATCTGCGAATTATAGCTACGCGGAGAACGGACGATACAACGATCCGGACTAAGTAACTGGTGCAACCACTCTTTCACAATGGTTTTTCCATTGCTTCCGGTGATACCGATCACAGGGATTTTAAATTTATCACGATGCGCTTCGGCAAGCTTCTGCAAAGCCTTCAGAGGATTGGGAACGATAAGGAAATTGAGAGTTGAGAGTTGAGAATTGAGAATTGGCTGCGCATCATCATCCTGCCCAGATTTCTCCATTTTCAATTCTCCATTCTCAATTAATTTAAAGTCTTCTTCTGTTATTACAAAATTGCGTACGCCCCGGTCGTATAATTCGGGGATATAACGGACTCCGCTATTTCGTTTGGTAGTTAAAGCAAAAAAGAGAGTTTCTTCCGGAAAACTCAAAGAGCGGCTGTCTGTTAACAGCCAATCAATAGTCGCTTTATGTTTGCCCATACGGCGGGCACCGATACTTTTGGCTATGGATTCAATCGCATATGACATAGTTCTGTTTCTTTTTGAAAATCTAAGTACGGGTATTTTCCGATAAGTCGTTCTATTTTTAACACTATTTGTCCTAAAAAGCGTTGATACACCTCTGACTCGGGGTGAAAGGGTTTATGTGCCAAGTCCCGGCGGATGTCCTGCACTGCCATGATAACCTGCTTTGTTTCAGCGGAAAAGAAGGTTTCGGAGAAGCGTTCCCACAGGTAACGAATCGCCAGAGGAGACGGATGCAGCATATCGTCAGCATAGAAGCGATAATCACGCAATTCGTCTAATATGATTTCATAAGAGGGGAAGTAGAACACTCGTTCCGGGAACAATTGCTGCAACCGGTCGATGGCCAGTAACAACGTAGATTTACTTAATTGATTGGCGTGCATTCCGTCGCGTATATGACGGATCGGGCTGACTGTAAACAGCCATTTTAATTCCGGATTGCAGGCTGCCATTCCGGTGATGAGCGCTGTATAATCTTCTACAATTTCTTCAACAGTAAGCCGGTAACGTAAGAAATGGTTTTCCGGCAGTTGATGGCAGTTGGCTACCACTTGCCCACTCTCTTTTTGTTTATAAACATAAGCGGTGCCCAAAGTTACCATTAGCCAGTTCAACTCCGGTAGTCTTTGATGGGCGTGATGAAGACGGGCATTTATGGTATGCAACGTTTCTTCGGGCGTAAAAGCTGAAAAAGAGCCGTGATGCATCGGACTATGCCATAAGTCTTTGTAGGTAAACAAATCCTGGCTGGTATATTCTTTATGTCCCATAATCTCTCTCAAAGCGGATGAGACGGACAAAGGATTATAAAGGATACCAAAAGGATTCAGATCCAGCTGAAACCCGGCGTCCATTAATTGTCTCCCGATATTTTCTGCAAAACAGGAGCCCATCAAAAGAATACGATCTGCATGACTGACAGGTGGCATCCCGGCAGGCAATTCTACAGATGTTTGAAAGTTCATACGATTTTCCATCATTTCATTACGTTTCATATGCAAAAGTAATCAAAAAACAATTTCCTACCTCTTTTTCCTCACGATTCAATAATCTTAGGGAGTATGGAAAAACAGATACGTCCCTATGCCGAATAAGATTTTATAAAAAAAAGGGGGGCGAATATACTTTCTTTTCGTATTTTTGCACTAAATTTCCTCGAATCATGAAGAATGAACCGATATATAACTTGCTAAACACTATCAATTATCCTGACGACCTGCGAAGACTAGACGTAGAGCAACTGCCGGAGGTATGTAGTGAATTAAGGCAAGACATTATTAAAGAACTTTGCTGCAACCCGGGGCATTTTGCTGCCAGTCTGGGAACAGTGGAGCTGACCGTAGCTTTACACTACGTCTACAATACACCTTATGACCGTATTGTATGGGACGTGGGACATCAGGCATACGGCCACAAAATACTGACAGGACGCCGTGAAGCCTTTTCTACGAACAGGAAACTCGGAGGAATCCGCCCTTTCCCGTCTCCGGAAGAAAGCGAATATGATACTTTCACGTGCGGACATGCTTCCAATTCTATTTCTGCAGCTCTCGGTATGGCTGTCGCAGCCGCCAGAAAAGGAGATGTCAAACGCCATGTAGTAGCCATCATCGGCGACGGTTCCATGAGTGGCGGACTGGCTTTTGAAGGGCTGAACAATGCATCTGCCACGTCGAACAACCTGCTCATTATCCTGAATGACAATGATATGGCCATTGACCGTAGTGTAGGAGGTATGAAGCAATATCTCTTCAACCTGACAACTTCCAACCGCTATAATCAGTTACGTTTCAAGCTCTCGCGCATGTTATTCAAGCTCGGCATCCTAAACGAAGAACGTCGCAAAGCGCTCATACGTTTCGGGAACAGCCTGAAATCAATGGCTGCACAGCAACAGAATATTTTCGAAGGGATGAATATCCGTTACTTCGGTCCGATAGACGGACACGACGTAAAGAACCTGGCAAGAGTATTACGTGATATCAAAGATATGCAAGGACCTAAAATCCTGCATCTACATACTATCAAAGGAAAAGGATTCGGTCCGGCGGAGAAACACGCTACCGAATGGCATGCTCCCGGCAAATTCGATCCGGTCACCGGCGAACGTTTCATTGCCAACACTGAAGGAATGCCTCCGCTTTTCCAGGATGTATTCGGAAATACATTGGTAGAGCTTGCCGAAGCCAATCCGAAGATTGTCGGTGTCACTCCCGCCATGCCTAGCGGTTGTTCGATGAATATACTGATGGAGAAAATGCCCAAACGTGCGTTTGATGTAGGCATCGCCGAAGGACATGCGGTTACTTTCTCCGGTGGGATGGCAAAAGACGGACTGCAACCATTCTGCAATATCTATTCTTCTTTTATGCAACGGGCGCATGATAATATCATCCACGACGTAGCGATTCAGAATCTCCCTGTTGTTTTGTGCCTCGACCGCGCCGGATTGGTTGGCGAAGACGGTCCTACTCATCACGGAGCTTTTGATATGGCATGTTTACGCCCGATCCCTAATTTGACTATCAGTTCCCCGATGGACGAACATGAATTACGTCGCCTGATGTATACGGCACAATTGCCGGACAAGGGACCGTTCGTGATCCGTTACCCCCGTGGACGCGGCGTACTGGTGGACTGGAAATGTCCGCTAGAAGAGATCCCGGTAGGAAAAGGACGGAAACTGAAAGAGGGTAGCGACCTTGCAGTGATTACTATCGGACCGATAGGAAACGTAGCCGCCCGTGCCATCACCCGGGCAGAAGCTGATTTCGGTCTGTCGATCGCCCATTACGATTTGCGTTTCCTGAAACCGCTGGACGAAGAGCTATTACATGAGGTAGGACGCAAATTCCAACGTGTCCTGACTATCGAAGACGGGATTATCAAAGGCGGTATGGGTAGTGCTATCCTTGAATTTATGGCAGACAACGAATACAAACCAACCGTGAAGCGTATCGGTATCCCCAACCTATTTGTAGAGCATGGATCAGTTGCCGAACTGTATCAACTGTGCGGCATGGATGAAGAAGGGATTCTGACTAAAATAAAAGAATTTATCAATTGACATGAAGATTATTATTGCCGGTGCCGGCAACGTAGGCACCCATTTGGCCAAGTTGTTATCGCGCGAAAAGCAAGATATCATCTTGATGGATGATGACGAAGAGAAACTAAGCGCTCTTAGTGCCAATTTTGACTTGCTGACTGTTGCCGCTTCTCCTTCTTCCATCTCCGGATTGAAAGAAGTGGGCGTCAAAGAAGCCGACCTGTTTATCGCAGTCACACCGGACGAAAGCCGTAACATGACTGCCTGTATGCTGGCTACCAATCTGGGAGCTAAAAAGACAGTGGCACGTATCGACAATTACGAATATCTTCTGCCCAAAAATAAAGAGTTTTTCCAGAAGTTGGGAGTAGATTCTCTGATTTACCCGGAAATGCTGGCTGCCAAAGAAATCGTATCTTCCATGCGTATGAGCTGGGTACGCCAATGGTGGGAGTTCTGTGGAGGTTCTCTAGTTCTGATTGGCACGAAGATGCGCGAAAAGGCTGAAATCCTGAATATACCGCTGCATCAGCTAGGCGGTCCTAACATACCTTATCACGTAGTAGCCATCAAACGTGGAACGGAAACGATTATTCCCCGTGGAGACGATGTCATTAAATTGCATGATATTGTTTATTTCACCACTACCCGCAAGTATATTCCTTATATTCGTAAGATAGCCGGCAAGGAAGATTATGCCGACGTACGCAATGTGATGATTATGGGGGGAAGCCGTATCGCAGTCCGTACCGCACAATATGTGCCGGACTATATGCAGGTGAAAATAGTAGATAATGATCTGAACCGTTGCAACCGCCTTACGGAGTTACTGGATGATAAGACAATGATTATCAACGGAGATGGTCGCGATATGGATTTGCTCATCGAAGAGGGACTAAAGAATACCGAAGCATTTGTTGCTCTGACCGGTAACTCGGAAACGAATATTCTAGCCTGTCTTGCCGCTAAACGTATGGGAGTGGAAAAGACAGTGGCAGAAGTGGAGAATATCGACTATATCGGTATGGCGGAAAGCCTTGACATCGGTACTGTTATCAATAAAAAAATGATTGCTGCCAGCCATATCTACCAAATGATGTTGGATGCCGATGTGTCTAATGTGAAATGTCTTACTTTTGCCAATGCGGACGTTGCTGAATTCACTGTACCGGAAGGTGCTAAAATCACCAAACACCTGATTAAGGACCTGGGACTCCCGAAGGGTACTACCATCGGAGGAATGATCCGCAACGGAGAAGGTATCTTGGTGACGGGTGATACACAAATCCGTCCCGGCGACCATGTAGTCGTATTCTGCCTGAGTATGATGATTAAAAAGATTGAGAAGTTCTTTAATTAAGCATAAGATAACTAAACCAATTTATGATTAATTCAAAGATGATATTCCGGATTCTGGGCTTTCTGCTTCTGATAGAAACAGCAATGCTGTTATGTTGTGGAGCGGTTTCTCTTTTTTATAAAGAGAATGACTTGCAGAGTTTCCTGATTTCATCTGCTGTCACAGCCTGTATTGGCTTTCTGCTGCTTGCCATCGGGAAAGACGCAGTGAAATCCCTGAATCGCCGCGATGGATATGTCATCGTCAGCGCAGCATGGGTTACCTTTTCCCTTTTCGGAATGTTACCTTATTATATAGGAGGATATATTCCCAATGTTGCGGATGCATTTTTTGAGACGATGTCCGGATTTAGCAGTACAGGTGCCACTATTCTGAATAATATAGAGTCGATGCCCCACGGAATACTTTTCTGGCGGGCTATGACGCAATGGATAGGTGGTTTGGGTATTGTATTCTTCACCATTGCCGTTCTGCCGATTTTCGGTGTGGGCGGAATTCAGGTGTTCGCAGCAGAAGCCAGTGGACCTACTCATGATAAAGTGCATCCTCGCATTGGCATCACTGCTAAATGGATTTGGGGTATTTATGCCGGAATGACGGGAACGCTGATTATTTTATTAATAGGTGGTGGCATGAGTATATTCGACAGTGTATGTCATGCTTTTGCTACGACCAGCACTGGTGGGTTCTCTACCAAACAGGCCAGCATTGAATATTACCATTCACCTTACATAGACTATGTAATTTCCATTTTCATGTTCCTTTCAGGTATTAACTTCACGTTGCTGCTGTTGATGTTTAATGGGAAGATTAAGAAGTTCCTACATGATGCGGAACTGAAGTTCTACTTTATTTGTGTTTCATTCTTCACTCTATTCATTGCTATCTGGCTCCATCAGACTTCTTCTATGGGAGTAGAGGAGGCATTCCGAAAATCGCTTTTCCAAGTGGTTTCATTGCAAACTTCTACGGGATTCGTCACAGCTGACTATATGCTCTGGCCTTCTATCCTCTGGGGCTGCCTCATTATTGTGATGATTATCGGAGCTTGTGCCGGCAGTACAACAGGAGGTATCAAGTGTATTCGTATGGTTATCCTGTTTCAAGTAGTGAAAAATGAATTCAAACATATTCTTCACCCTAACGCCATACTCCCGGTGCGGGTAAATAAGCAAGTTATTTCCCCTTCCATTCAGTCTACTGTATTGGCTTTCACCTTTTTGTATGTGGTCATTGTTATCATCAGTGTACTTGTCATGATGGGCTTAGGAGTCGGTTTTCTGGAATCAATAGGAACCGTAATCTCAAGCATAGGTAATATGGGACCAGGCCTCGGCAGATGTGGTCCGGCTTTCTCATGGAGTGCATTGCCTGATGCTGCCAAATGGCTGCTTTCTTTCTTAATGCTCTTGGGACGCTTGGAATTGTTTACAGTATTATTGCTTTTCACTTCCGATTTCTGGAAAAAGAATTAAGAATTCAATAAAGGTAGTCTGTTTAATGCAAAAGCTACAATAAGGAGTACATTATCAGGCTATTACAAAGAGTACTTATCTATTCATATATTCTCAACGATACTCACTGTAATGAGAAAAAATACTCATCGCAATGAGAAAAAGTTCTCATTATAGTGAGAATTCTTTCTCATTACGGTGAGTATTCTATCGTATTTCTACGCTGTTATCACATCAGACCTTTCTAAGTAAAATCTTTCTTACAACAGGCTTATTTATTTCATAAATTTTATTGATAAGAACATCCATTTCCTGTTGGCGAGCATCACGGACAGCTTCAAACATCATCTTTGAATACATATCACGACGTCCCTTCAACCAAACGTTTTTATCCAAATTTTCATCCATCACCTCGATCGCTTTTCTGTCGTCAGCATACAACAATCCCTTTTGCTGGAAAAAGCCGAATTCACACCACGCATATTCTCTGAATGTTCTTTCAATTTCCCAACGATATTCATTCAAGTGCATCACCGTCAATGCTTGTTGGTATTGGGGAGTTTTGGATTCAGCAGCAAGATTAATGCCCTTTGCCAGTTCATCTCCACTCCAGATTCCAATTTCTTCATCGTCTATCAACAACTTATAATTGCCTTTCAGTCCTGTTACTTTCAACGTTTCACGGTTCATCTCTTCCATAAAAGGAACAACTTTCAGCACTTCTGCCTGGCTCTTTTTCTGTCCCCAACCACGGGCAATAGTATCTAAAGGATAAGGAAGAGCTTCTGCCAAATAGTCAAAACTCAAATCTTTTCCGTTCTTCTTTATATTTGAAACGGTACAATTTTCCGACTTAACGACTTGTTTTTTATTAGCATTAATCTCCATATCCGCTACTTCTTTACCTACAAATCCCTGGGCTTTCAGGAAAAGATAGGCCATTACCATGTGTCCGTCGTTATCGGGATGAATACGGTCACTGCCACAAAGGGTAAAGGTAGGATCTTTCTGCTGATATTGCTGATTAATAGCTGTCATAGGAGCATTTAAATCGGTAAATTCCCAATTATTCTTAGCTGCCGATTCTTTCTGATATTCAACAAGCCGTTTGATGGTTTCATTTTTTGTCTTGAACGGTGTATTCTCTTTGAGTTGTACGGTTTCATCATACGGAGAAGTCCCGACCATCACGATACGGGTATCAGGAAGATCTTTAAAACGTTTCTCCATCTGCTGGTAATTCTTTATACTTTCCTGATATTTCTGCTCACCGAATTCTTTGGGCTTATCACCGTTGTATTCAAAATATCCGGAATCATTCATACCAAAAGTAACCATCAACACGGAAGGTTTCATCACAAAAATATCTCCATCCAGGCGTTTGTTCATATCATAGGCCGTATCTCCACCAATACCACCGTTGAAAACACGGATAGGCATATCCGGAAAACGAGTCATATAATATAACCAGATGTATGAATGGTAATGACCACCATCCGTTATACTATTTCCCAGGAACACTGCTCTCTCACCCTCCTTAAAAGGTTTCACAGTTTGTGCAAACGCAGCAGTACATGTCATACAAGCCGCTGCAATCAATACAAAAAGTTTTTTCATGTCTTAATTTCTATTTTATAAATACTATAAGTTTATATACATTAATTCTATCACTCTTCATGCGTTTCGTCTATTTCAGGTTTATCATTCTGAAATAGGCAAATTCCGCCGGAACCTCTTTCGCTCCACAGTGAAGCAACCCCGGACGTTGCACCCTGTCCCAACGAATCAGGGATTCTCCTTTTAAGGGAGTGTCCAGTATGGGGTTCCAGATCTTTCCATCTTTACTTTTATAGAAGTTGAAAATACAGCCTTGTTCGACTTCTATCTTCAAATAGATGTCTTTATCAACAGCACCGGATTCATAAAGGATGGATTCGGAATTTTCTTTTATAAATTTCAACTGCAACTGTTTTCCTTTGACTCCCCAGGTTATCAGATTCTTATCGTCACCGTATAAAGTTAATCCCTGCAAACTCTCATTAGCGTGAATCACTTTTGTCTCGCAACTGTAATGAGAAGACTGCGGACGCAAGCATAATGCCGTCCCTCGCTGATTGTCTTTTTTCGGAGTTCCGGATAGGGATAGCTTTCCTTTTTTCAGTACTATGTTGATATCCGAATAAGGATAGTTCCAAGTCCAGTCTACTTTCAGTTTGTTTTCTGTAAAGTGATCTTCAAAATCGGTAAGAGGCTGCTGGATGGTAGTTTTAAAAGGCATGGGTTGTTTGGCAATAGCCAGTTTCCCCGTTGTAAAGCGCACCCAATGGTCTGCTGTCATCTCCATTTCCTGCAGAACAGGTTGGCGTCCGGCATAAAATCCTTCTCCTTTCAAATAAGCATGACACATATAAAACATTTTTCCGTCGGGAGTCTTTACGACTGTGCCATGACCACATGAGAGATAATCACCCTCACCACCATGCAAAACGGGATTTCCTGTATATTTTTCATAAGGTCCGCAGAAATTTTTAGAGCGTGCTACATATACATCATAGTTACTGGAAGGTCCACAGCAACCATGGGCTGAATATATAATATAATAGTAGTCCCCTTGTTTGAAGTGGTACTGGCCTTCCATGCCTATCTCTTCGTCATCCACCAATAAAGAGAATGGTTCACCTTTCAGGTGCAATCCGTCAGCAGAAAGTTTACAGCCTAATAGTTCTATCGGGCGTTTGTCCAGTCCATACGCTTTCCAACTGATATATAGCTGTCCGTTGTCATCATAGATAAATGCGTCAATAGCTTCTGTGCCATAGGTGATGATCGGACCATGATCGGTAAATTCGTGTAAAGGAGAATCCGATGTAGCTACTCCGATATAGGAAATTCCGGTACTCTTTTGACGTGCGGTGTAGTAACAATAGACTTTGCTATTGTGATAAAACAGTTCTGGCGCCCAAAACGAATTTGAAGTCCAGGAAGGCTGTTTAGAGAAGATATGTCCTGCCTGTTTCCAATTGACCATATCTTTGGAGGTAAATACCGGATAGAAAGGAGCCCACTCGGAAGAGGTACCTGTGGCATAATACGTATCATCTATCCGGATGATGGAAGGATCGGGCATGTCGCCCCGAATGACCGGATTCATAAAATAATGTTGTTCTTGCGCCACAAGTTGCAGCGCAAGACAAACACTAAACAGAAAGATTGTTATCTTCTTCATGAACGTTTTCTTTATTTTTTGAGAGGATCATATACGGCAACTGCCACGCGTGAATCGGCACAGCCATAATATAAGAACCATTTCTGATTGTAGAATACAAGTCCTTCTATAAATACGGTTCCGGCTGGATATTGTCCGCTCTTTTCAAAGTCTGATTCGGGAATATAGAAAGGTTTATCCAAGCGATCGATTAGTTTAGTAGGATTTTTGGCATCAAATAAGGCTTGTCCGGCGCAATAAGAGTTGGCTGTATACAGTGTGTCTCCTTCTGCGCCCGATTTATTTTTGCCGTTATAAAATAAAAGGATTCCTTTGTCAGTCAGGATGGCAGGAGGACCACATTCGGTCAGGTCACTGTCGAACTTACCTGCGCGGGGAGTCATCACTTTCAGGAATTCTCCATTTTCATCCAACATCGGTTCCCAGTTGACAAGGTCCGTGGAAGTGGATACATTCACAAACTTTTCTCCCCAGTACATCCAGTATTTGCCGTCAATCTTGGCAATCACTTGTTTGCCGTCAATTAATTTGGTTACGATAGAGGCAGATTTGGAAAATTCATCTATGAATCTTCCGTTGTATGCTTTTGCGAAAGCCGGTCCATGTTTTTCCCACGTTTGAAGATCACGCGAGGTGGCCACTGCCAAACGTGCCTGTTTGCGGTTCCATTGTGTGTAATGCATTACGTAAAGCCCGTCTTCTGTTACAGCAACACGTGGGTCTTCGCAACCGCCGGGATTTTCCAGTTCTTTCTGACTATCGTCTGCCGGATAAAATACAGGTACGGACATTCGTTTGAAGTGTAGTCCGTCGTCAGAAGAGGCATATCCCAAACGGGAGGTACGTGATCCGATACCGGTTGCCGAGTTATCTTCAGCCCGGTAGAGGACTACTACTTTTCCATTATAAACAGTAGCAGCGGGATTAAACGTATCATTCGCTTCCCATGCTACTGAATCCTGTCTCATCGGACAATAGAAAAAGGTTGTAGTGTCAGGAGAAATAATCGGATTAATACCTTCCGGACGCTGGAAATCTGCCCATGCCCAATCCGGGAATTCAGATGTCTGCTTCTTCCCGCCACAGGAAGTGACTAATGCGGCAGCCATCAGTAGATAAGCTATGTTTTGTAGTTTTCTTTTCATTTTCACGTTTGATATTATAAATAAGTACTTTTACAAAATAATCTTAGATGGTTAGGAGGCACGGATTACACGGATTTCACGGTTTTTAGAGTGATGAATATATAGAACAACAGCGTTAATCCGTGTAATCCGTGCCTAAATTTATGATATAAACTTATATGCCTCGTTAATTTGCTTTAAGGAAAAGAGGGAGGTGTCACTTTAGTTCCCCACTTCACGTCAGGCTTGGACGAGGTAGTGTATTCTATTGTAGCCCCATTATTCAGTTGGTCCCAATCGATCCATGTACTGTCATACGGTTTACCGTTCAGCTTCATGGACTTGATATAAATATTCTTTTCCGAACCGCCTTTTATCACCATATCCCCTTTCTTCAAATGAACTTTCACGGATGAGAATATCGGAGTGTTCACCGTAAAGCCTCCCACTCCCGGTATTTCGGGATAAAGACCGATACAAGCGAACACATACCAGGCGCCCATCGTCCCTAAATCATCATTGCCCGGCAGACCATCAATTTTGCTTGAATACTGTTCATTCAATACACGGTTAATAATCTCCTGTGCTTTATAGGGAGTTCCGACCCAGTTGTATATCCAAGGAATGTGAAAACTCGGTTCATTGCCGGAAGCGAACCAGGCATCATTATAGCCGGCATCCAGACGAGTAAAGAATTCATCCAGGCGTTTTTCTGCCGCTGCTTTGCCTCCGATAATTTCTATCAGTCCGGCAATGTCGTATGGCACCATCCAGAAATAATTCTTATAGGTCGATTCACGGAAATCTTCAGTCAGTGGTTTCCACGAACCATCCGGATTACGTGATTGCAACCATCCGGTTTCCGGGTTATACAGATTCTTCCATGAACGTGCGAAATGGAAATAACGCCAGCTTGCAAACTCATCTCCTACGGCATGTAAGGCAAATTGTGCGATTGCAAAATCAGCGGAAGTATATTCTAGTTGTATAGAAGCGTTGTAATATCCTTTATCCAAATACTGTTTCAGTCCCGGACGAGCCTCAACCTCCTGTGACATTGCTCCCGGTTCTTCCGCTCCTTTTCTCATGGTTTTGAAAATCGGTTTCGGGTCATAATTGCGGGCACCAAAAGCGTAAGCATTGGATATCAGGATAGGAGTCGGATCTCCTTGCATCACGCCGGTCTCTATATTAGCCATCACCCAACGCGGGAAAGCACCACCTGCTTCTTCGGCAAACAATTGGTGAGAAATAACAATATCAGAGACTACTTCAGGATCAAGGATTGACAATAGTTGAATCTGTGTACGATAGGTATCCCAGTTGCTAAAAGAAGTATAGTGCTTGGAACGTGATTTATGCACTTTGAAATCAGCTCCCATGTATTCCCCATTCACATCACTACATACGTTCGGGTGAATGAATGAACGATACAGATGGGTATAAAATTGAGTGGTACGATCCGGATTGGTTCCTTCTACTTCAATCTTACCCAAATAATGATTCCATTTGGATTCTGCCTGATTCTGAATCTGCAGGAAATCCCATCCGGTATTCTCCGCTTTCAGATTCTCGCGTGCATTTTCTACTGATACATAAGAAACCCCAATCTTATATTGGATATTTTTCTTCTTATTTACATCAAAAGTAAAATAGACTCCGGAGTATTCTCCTTCAGCAAAAGTCGTGTTCGGCTTCAGTTCATTTCTTTTCCATGTTCCCGATTCCAACGCATCCGTATCAAACTCTGCTACAAAATAGACTTTATACGGTGTACGGAGTCCACAGAAATTACCACCTTCTGCATATCCTTCACACTTATTCGGTGCAGTAATAACGATGGCGGCCTGCTCTATCGGAGTAGCGGAAATACCTCCACCGATAATTACCGTACCATATTGCTGATCGGCCGGATATTCATAACTCGCCATACCAGTTCTTTCGGTCACAGTCAGTTTAGCTTTGATGTCTTCCTGCACCATTGCCTCATAATAACCTGCATGTCCTTTTTCTTCAGAGATATTGATACGATAGTTGAGAATATTGTCCGGAGACATCTTCAGTTTGCCTTTTACCGGAAAAGTAGGGAAGTTGCCCATGTGTTCGCAACCGCCGCCACTCAATTGGTTGATGACGAATCCGGAACGTTTGGAAAAGTAAGAGGGGGTAAACTGCACCATTCCATAAGGGTAGGTGGCTCCGGGATAAAGATATCCCGAAGTCAGACCCACACCTTTCGTTCCTATCAGGGTATTTACCTGACGGGAATAATTACTCCCGGCGCTCTGCGCCGAGAGACTCCCCCACCCTCCAATCAAAACCAATAATAAACCTGTTAAAACTTTATTTTTCATACTGTATTCTCGTTACACTTTTTAGTTTCTTATTCTTTCGACAAAGAGAAAGGAGCGGCATACTTCGACGTACATCGTTCTTTATTCGGCTGACTCCCCATTTCGAAGCGGATGATTCCTCCGTCTGCTATATCGTCGTATCTGATAAAATTCTTATCCAACACACGTCCATTTAAGGTAGCAGACTGGATATAGAGATTCTCTTTACTATTGTTGTTCGCTTCAATCACGAATTTATTGCCGTTTTCCATCGTTATAGTAGCTTTCTTAAATAACGGACTGCCAATTACATACTCATCCGTACCCGGACAAACGGCATAAATGCCTAATGAGCTCAAGATATACCATGATGACATACCGCCTTGGTCTTCGTCTCCCGGATATCCTCTTTCTGTGGAATTATACAATCTTTCAACGATCTGGCGTACCCAATACTGGGTTTTCCACGGTTGACCGGCATAGCTATACAGATAAGGCATGTGCTGAATCGGCTGATTGCCGTGTGCATATTGTCCCATACCTGCCAGTTCCATTTCTTTCATTTCATGGATCACTCCTCCGTAAGTTCCCGGTTTAATAGTGCTGGGAAGGGCGAATACCGAATCCATTTTGGTCGTAAATCTTTGGTCGCTTCCGAACAAGTCTATTAATCCTTCTACATCATGGAATACGGACCAGGTATAATGCCAAGCATTACCTTCGCAGAAAGGTCCACCCCACTCCAACGGGTCAAACGGTTCCTGCCATTTACCATCGACGCCTTTTCCACGCATAAAACCGATAGACGGATCGAATACGTTTTTATAATTATACATCTGACGGGCAAAGACTTCCTGATAATGTTTGTTTCCAGTCATCTTAGCCAGTTGGTAGCCACAGAAATCATCGTATGCATATTCCATTGTCTGTGCACTCGATCCCATTGATTCCGGATAAGGAACATATCCCAGTTCAAAATATTCTTTCCAGAAACCGCGTCCGTTGGCGCCTCCCCAAGGACCTTTATTCATGGCTTCGTGTGCGTATGCTTTCAAAGCTTTCTCCGGATCAAAAGTCCGAATCCCTTTTGCCCACGCATCTGCTAGTAATGAAATGGAATGATTACCCAACATTCCTCCTGTTTCTCCGGGAGCTGACCAGGAAGGTAACCATCCGCATTGTTCTTGTGCGGCAAGCAAGGCATTCATGTAACGTCCCTGCATAGTAGGATGCAGAATATTAGTTAATGGAAATTGAGAACGGAAAGTGTCCCAGAATCCATTATCAGTATACATATATCCGTCATATACTTTACCGTCATAAGGACTATAGTAATAAGGTTCTCCGTTTGCTTTACGTTCATAGAATTTGCGTGAAAAGAGATTGGCACGGAAAAGGCAGGAGTAGAAAGTTTTCATTTGTTCGTCTGTTCCACCTTCTACCTGGATTCGGTTCAATAATTCATTCCACGTTTTATGTCCACGTATTTTGGTGGTTTCCAAATTCTTATCTTTACCCAGTTCGTCGTTCAGTGTAATCACAGCCTGCTCTGCGCTGATATAGGAAGAAGCAGCCTTTGCCTGTACTTTCGATCCTTTCTTAAATTTGATATAAGCACCATAGCCTTTGCCTTCTCCTTCCAACTTTTTAGGGAAAATCTCATCTTTCTGATTTTCCCACATACCGTAATCCTCAAATACTTTATCGAACTGCACTACAAAGTAACTACGGAATGTCTTAGAGTTATTTACAAAACGTTGGTTATTCACCCAACCGGAAATTTGTCTCTTAGCCGGATCAATCTTGATTTCACTCATATCTGTATATCCGTCAATTACCAGATAGGCGTCTTCAGTAGAGGGATAAGAAAAGCGTAAATGTACACCACGAGTAGTTGGAGCCATCTCGGTTGTAATTCCATTATCCAGCATCACTTTATAATAATGTGGCTTGGCAATTTCATTATCATGGCTGAACTTCGTTGCCCGCATCTCCTGATTTACAACTAATTTCCCCACCATCGGCATAAAAGAATACACTGCATAATCACTCATCCACGGACTGCATTGATGGGATTGGCAGAATCCTCTGATATTATCTACTGCATATTGATATTTCCAGCCTTCTCCATTTTTCCCTGTTTGGGCAGACCACGTATGCATGGCATAAGGCATACCGGTAGTAGGGTATGTATTTCCATAACTTAATCCGAAATGAGAGTCGGTACCTTGCAGTGTATTGACATATTGCACCAAGTTTTTCATTTGGGCATATATACCTGTTGAGAAAAAAGAGAAGATCACTAAACAAATGAGTTTGTTCATGGTTATTTTTTTATGTGTTACATCTATTTCACTTGACAAATCGAAACTACTATATCTATTTATTACCATAAGTAATACCCTGCCAGTCATCTGTGCGGAAAGGAGATGCCGGAAGGTTAACACCATTATATAAATTACAGATTGGATTATCCGCCCAAGCATAACGCACCGCTATTGGGAAAGCAACTTCAGGAGATGAGACGATGATGGAATTACCATCAATCATAGCATCAGCCCAGTGAAACTTATGATCAACGCCAGAGATAGTAAATCCTTTTACTCAAGTGGAGCATCGTTATCGTACAATGATTCCCAATTAAATACACGATAGAAATAAGGACGATAAAAGTCGGCACTACCCGGTGCATTAAAATTATCCCAAAAGTTGGAACAGTCTGTATTGGTAGAGATCACCAATTCACCGGTACGTGATAAAGCCGGATGAATATTTACCATATAAACATGTTGATAACGTTGTTCGCCAATCTTATCAAGAAATTCGGGCAATGTAAAGAGAGTCTTTTGGTCGACAAACGGCCCATAAGGGTGCTTACTACGGAACATCAGCACGTCTCTCCCGAACCACATGGATTGTCCGATCATGTAGTAGGTATCACCTTTTTTAAATACCCAAGGCATAGAGCATGCACTTTCCAAAGGGATAATTGTAGAATTTTCAGCATCTTGGGTTGAGGGGTACTGCGTTGTCCACGAGAAATTTCCTTGCGGGTCGGCCACATAATATTCCCACTGGCTGCCAAGGTCGCGTGTAGCGGTACGTGCCACAGCCACCTTATAATTGGAAGTTGTGTAAAGATAGATATGTCCGTCTTCGTCTTCCCACATAGTGTCGCCATAACCTAAAGTGTGGTCGTTAAAATCATCATTACGACTGATAAGTTTCATATAAGTATCATCACCCGGCTTTCCTTCCAAGCTATAAGTAGCCAAGCAAGTACCAAAGCGACGCATCAAGTTGTTCGGATCGGTATTATCAACGGCTCCCCACAACATTTGCATCTGATTGTTATATATCGTAGCATCTCCTGCCCAATAAAGATAATCCTGATCGATTTCTCCAGCTTGTATTTTTTCATCCGAAAGTGTAGCTTTCGGATGACGAATGTGAGTACGTACCTGATAGTATCTATCCGCATTAGGATCGTTGGTTTGTACGTAATCAGCTAACCAAACAAGATTTTCATCCTTCTCACCAGGTGTTTGTACCATAATACTGTTACGCGGGAAACTACAATTACCTCGTGAACGATTTTCATTGATTACGCCATAGAAGCTATCATTGAACGACCAAAATATATTCCCGTCAGGCAAACCAGTGGTGAACACACCGTCTCCTCCATTCCAGCCCAACGACCGAGTGAAAAGGGCATTGTATTTCAAGTCTTTGTAGACGAACACTTTCCAATATTGTCCTGATCGATTTGGCATTAGTTCGAGATTCCATTCGGAATCAATTTGAGGCATCTTCACTTCTGAATTGCCGTAATAAGGTTCTTGCTGGTCACCACATGCTCCTCCAGCGAGGAGTGCGATACTTAGGATAAGATGAATTGGTTTCATGTTTAATAAGATATTTAAGATTATTTAATTTGTTTCTGCACCTGTAAGGCCGATAATACAAGCCATAAAGGTTGACAAAAAGATGCGTCTCATAATGTTATACTATTAGAGTTTAGGATAAAGACGATTCAGGAATGAAAAACCACTAATTCGGATAATTCTTTCTTTAGATGTATTTGATTTACTATCATTGCTCGAATAATACAATGATCTTTTCACTGAATAATAATACGTGAAAAAAAAGTATTGGGTTTAGTGGTGTATATCTTGTCAATCGTCTTAATACAAATTCAAGTCGTGAATTAGTCTCGGCTTATTGGCTTTAAATTGTTTAATTTTAATTTTATAAGTTTTACTATGAAATTGTACATGAAATCATTAATGCTACTCCTATTTTTAGGAACAGTTGCGTCCTGTAATGACAGTTTCCTCGATCAAACCCAAACTTCGGATTTAAATCGTGAGACCGTTTTTGCAGATAGTACGTATACCGCCAACTTCCTGACCGGAATTTATACCGACATCGGGTTTGATATCAACTACAACCGATGGACATACCTTTTGGCTAATGGTGGTGGGCTGCAAAGCGCTTGTGACGAAGCTGAATTTTATCCTTCGTCAACCATCTGGACAAACATGATGTTTGCTACCGGTACGGTTAATCCGGTTACGGTGAGTGATGACGCATGGTCGAAATGCTACACCAACATTCGTCGGTGCAACGTATTCCTCGCCAATATCGACCGATCACCGATGGTACAGAGCCAGAAAGCTCAATACATATCCGAAGCACTTTTCTTGCGTGCCTGGTACTACTTCATTCTGATGAAACACTACGGCGGTGTACCAATTATTGGTAATAATGTATATGATGCTACTTCGACAATGAAAACCTCGCGTAATACATGGGCAGAATGTGTAGAGTATGTGACCCATCAATGTGACTCTATCGTCCAACTCAATGTACTTCCCGTGAGACGAACTGGTCAAGAAAACGGTCGTGCCTCATCGGCAGCGGCATTGGGTCTTAAAGCCCGTGTCTGCCTCTATGCAGCCAGTCCATTATTCAATGGAAGTGATTTCGCTCCTACCGATACCAAAGAATTAGTAGGCTATCCCTCTTATGATAAAGAACGTTGGAAAACGGCAATGGATGCTGCCCGCGCAGTAATCAACCTAGGAACCTATAATCTCTTTATTAGAAGTAAAGATTTGAACGGCAAAGCCGAACCTGGTTTCGGATTCTACGTCGTATTCCAAGCCGGTGATACACGAAATGCCAATTTGACCGATGATGATGGTAAAAACAATAACGGAGCCTTTGCCGGCAATATCCTCGACCGTAAGTATCAACGTGAGTCTGGACATGAAGCTGCTTACTATCCCCCTAGTGGCAGTCACTCCGGAACACGCCACGGCGGGTACATATACAAAGAACTGGCAGATGCCTTCCCTATGATTGACGGTAAACCGATTAACAATAGCCAATACACATTCGATCCTTTGAATCCCGCCAAAAATCGCGACCCACGTTTCAACAACACTGTGATTTATGACGGTGCATTAGTTCCTGCCGACGATACTTACAGTGCTACCACAGTTGTTAACACATGGATTGGCGTAGGGCAGACAAGCGATGCCGTATACCAAGGCACTGCCACCGGTTTCTATGTACGCAAGGGATGTGATCGCTTATGTAAAGGTAGTACATGGAACCCAAGCCGTCACAACGATTCACTAATACGTTACGCCGACATTTTACTGATGTATGCTGAAGCAGCCAATGAATATCATGGTCCCGATTTCGAAGAAACACTAGGCGGGCAACAACTCGGTTGCTATCCTATATTAAAACTCATTCGCAAGCGTGCCGGCATCGAGCCCGGTGCAGATGGTATGTATGGACTTGAAAAGAATATGACACAAAAACAGATGCGCCAAGCCATTCAGGAAGAACGCCGCCTTGAATTTGCTTTTGAAGGACATCGCTTCTTTGATGTACGCCGCTGGATGATTGCTCCACAAACCGAAAGCAAAACCATGCATGGCATTGAAATCACTCGCGCCACTGACGGAACAAAGACTTGGAAAGAATTTGATGTACGCACGCATGTATGGCGTCCGGCTATGTACTTCTTCCCAATTCCTTACAATGAAACGGTGAAATCGAAAGATTTGCTACAGAATCCCTACTATAACTAATAAAATACCCAAAATATGAAACATAGCATACATTTGGCGGCAATAGCCTTGCTGACTACTCTGCTTGTGACATCGTGTGATACGTTCTCTGCTCCTGCTGATCCTGACAAAAACACGGAGCAGGTCAAAGACATATCAGGCACGTGGCAACTCACCACAGTGAGCCGCAACAGTAATGATATTACCGAGACCATGGACTTCAGCCAGTTCCAAATTGACCTGAAGAAAGATGGTAAGTACACAATTGAAAACTATCTGCCTTTTGTGGTACGCCACAATGGCACGTGGAAAGTTGACGATATCTATTATCCTTTTCGCCTCTATTTCACAGAAGATGGAGCCACGGAGCAGGCCAGTACCGATATCCTATTCCCCATTACCAATGGCGAACGTAACATCGTGATTACTCATAGCCCCGGATGTGGTTCGAATACCTACACCTATGTATTCAAGAAAATATCAGAAAACTAAAAATCATAACGCTTTATGAAAAAGAAATTAATCAGCTTGCTTCAACGCAAACGGCACATCGTAGCGTTATCAACTATACTTATGACTTTTGTCGTTATGAGTTGCCTCTTTATCGATTCTGTCGATATAACCCAAATGATAGACGGAAAAGCCGTAAACTATGCAAAAGCCGGAACGACTGCCACTTTCAAAATGCATGGACACATTAAGGTTGAAGGAGACCCACGCAATGACAAACGACTTGTTTTCGGTTTCTTGGCTCCTAAAAGTTGGAATCTGGCACAAAATGCCAGAGTTTCATATATAGAAGATACATTTGATCCGAATATAGGTGAGCAAAACATGACACTTATACCATCGACCGAACAGCCTAGCAATAAACCAGGATTGTCATGGTCGGCCGCTCTCATGCAAGAATACGGTGTAGGTACCAATATTCTGGAAGATATGGAATGGGCAGCCTATTGGACAAAACCCTATAACGGCGTTGCAGGGGAGATTCATTTTACAATCTATGTCCGTGTACCGGTAGGAAACAAAAATCTGCGTTTTAAGCCATCATTCTTTATTAACAGTACTGACGATAACTTCAGTACAAGTGCAGATGCAAAGAAATGTGAGGAAGCCGGATGTTTTGAGGTAGTAGAAGGTGAAGGACTTGTTACTGACTTCTGTAGCGAACACTTCAACAAAACTACTCCATTGACAGCATTGCAAAACGATTTTGTTACCTTTAGCTTCATAGGAGGCATGGACGAGGATAATGCACTTGTCAAGGCCGATAAGATCTATTTTGAAGGAACGGCGGTAGGTAGCGACGGACACCGTTATACCGTAAATGAGAAAAGTGACAAGACCCTGATGAAACGAGAGAATCAGTATACAAAAACATACAATATCACATTTTGGCCGGAAGGGTTCTTCAATGTACCTGAAGGAACAGAGCTTGTAAATATTGAATATGCCTTCACCAATGCCGATGGATCTATCTCCATTACACAGTCTGATGATGACTTCGTAATGTTAAATATACCTCTCCCTCCGCAGAAGGAACCATTCATATATACGTTCTATTGCGAGTGATAACCTTATATTCTACTGATAATGAAACAGAATATGTATAAAATAATAACGACGGGACTACTATGTGTAGCTGCCGTCGCACTAAAGGCACAAGATGCACCGGCAGACAGTGTGGCGCACACTAAAAGTAATACCCTAGGAGCATCTTCGACGGTTTATACCAACGACTTGGTAAAATATCAGTCGGCTACCATCCTTACCGGATTGCAAGGACGATTGAAAGGTCTTAATGTATCGCCTTTCCGTGGCATGCAACTGTTACGGACTGAGGCCAATACCAAATCCGATATAGTAGGAGCTATTCCTAATGTAGGTGGAGGTATCTACGGAGATAATTCGGAATTTCTCATTTCAGCACGCGGACAGTCACCTATAGCCATTGTCGACGGTGTGGAACGTGACCTGTATTCCATAGATCCCGAAGCCATTGAATCGGTTACCATTCAAAAGGATGCTCTTTCCAATATGTTTTTAGGAATGCGCAGTTCACGTGGTGCATTGATTATCACTACCAAAAATCCTGATGCAAAAGGTGGTTTCCATCTCTCACTCACCGGAAAGTTTGGTATATCCAGTGCATTGAAATCCGGTCCAAATCCACTTTCGGCTTATCAATATGCTTATTTGCTCAACGAAGCATTGCTTAATGATGGCAAGTCACCGCTCTATACGTATGATGATTTTGAAGCCTATCGCAATGGAACTTCCCCTTATCTGCATCCCGACGTAAATTGGAAAGATGCTATTATGAACAATTCTACTACGTCGCAAGCCTATAACCTGAATGTAACAGGTGGCGGACGAGTGGCTCAATACTTTGTAAGTTTGGGATATTACAGCGAAAACGGATTGTTCAAGACGAGCGATGCTAATAGCTACAACACCAATTTCAAGTACAACCGGTATCTCATCACATCGAAGGTAAACATCAACGTGACAGATGAATTTAAGGTAAGCATGTCTTTAATGGGACGTATAGAAGAAGGAAACCAACCTGGAGGTATTTCGGGGACAGGATACAGCGACCTTTTGAGCAACGTATGGCAGACTCCCAACAATGCTTATCCCGTCTTAAATCCCAACGGTACGTATGGTGGTAACGCTTCGTATACCCAAAATCTCTATGCACAGACCACTGGTTCGGGATATATCTCAAGCAATACCCGCGACGTCGTAGGAACCATTAATTTGAAATATGACTTCGATAAATTGGTGAGAGGACTTTCCGTTGGTGCAACGGGAAACATCTCATCGCAAGTGCGCAATGCTATCGTTCGTACCAAACAGGCACAAGTATTTCAATACAGCATAACCCAACAAGGCAACGAGGCTTATGACAAGTATGGAGATGTGAGTTCACAAACCAACAGTTACCGTTCAGTATCGACGTACCAATATATGTATGGCAAAATGTATGTAGACTGGGAACGCCAATTCGGTATGCATGGTGTAAAAGCTTCACTTTGGGGCGATACACGTACTATACTCAACAACTACGACCTGCCTATGATTCCGTCGAACATCGGACAGAAAGTTGAATACAATTACGATAACAAATACTTCGCGCAAGCAGCCGTAACGGAAAGTTATTACAACCGCTATGACAATGGACGTCGCTGGGGAACATTCTGGGCAGTAGGTCTGGGTTGGGATATCAGCAAAGAGAAGTTTATGGAGGCATCGAAGATAGACCAACTCAAGTTACGTGCTACCTACGGTCATACAGGAAATGGAATCGACAATGCCGGTTACTTCAGCTATTTAAAGAGATACAATGAAGATGGCGGATTCTGGTATAGCAACGGTACATCCATGAGCAACGGAGGTTCAGTGTCGGAAATATCCCCATTGGCTAATACCCTCCTGACATGGGAAAAAGGAAGGAAGGTCAATGTAGGTTTAGATTTAACCTTGTTAAAGAATCGTTTGACTCTCTCGGCCGACTATTACAATGACTACTACTATGACATATTGCAATCACGTGGTAAGAGCATCGAATTGCTGGGTATTGCTTATCCGGCAGAAAATATCGGAAAAACACGTTACTACGGATTGGAAACACAACTTAGCTGGCAAGATCACATCGGCAAGGTAAACTATTATGTATCAGCCAACTGGAGTATGGAACAGAACAAACGGTTGTTCATGGACGAGCAATACGTACCTTACGACTATCTGAAAATGACAGGTCAACCCACCGGTACCATCTACGGATTGGTAGCTACCGGATTCCTCACAGCTAAAGACATAGCCGATGGTTATCCCGTAATGAACGGCTTCAACAATATTCAAGCGGGTGACGTGAAATACAAAGACATGAACGGTGACGGCGAAATCAACGAATTCGACCGTACTGTGATTGGTGGCGACAAACCGACTTGCTATTTTGGTATTGATTTAGGCTTTGAATGGAAAGGGTTGGAAGTTACAGCACTTATCCAAGGTGCTTACAACCGCGACTTATATAATAGCGACCGCACGTTGCTCGAAGGATTCCAAGTGATCGGACAAAGCTACGGACAAGCTTACACCAATTTGCTGAATCGTTGGACACCCGAAACAGCTGAAACAGCTACGTATCCGAGACTGACTGCCGGAGGCAATATGTACAACTACGGAAACAACTGGAACTCTTCACTCTTTGTACAGAACGGCAACTATATTCGTCTCAAGAACGCCACCGTATCGTACAAACTACCCGAAAACTTCTGCCGTAATTACTTAGGCGGACTGCGCGTGAAGATATTTGTACAGGGACAAAATTTACTCACATGGTCACGTACCCGCTTGCAAGACCCTGAAGTTACTTTCACCAGCTATCCGTTACAGCGCACCATTACGACTGGAATCAATCTTAACTTCTAATAAAAATGATGGATATGAAACAAAATAAATATGGCACATGGGCAGTAGGAGCATTTATGCTGTTATTGAGTGCTGCCGCATGTACAGACAGTTATGAGAGTACGCCTGTAGATATGTTTACAGAAGATTATCTCTTCTCGAAGACCGACTCCAACGGAACTGTAGTACGTAAATACCTCAACCGCATCTACTATTACATGCGTAATGGACACAACGGCGTAAATGGTGACTACCTGGATGCCGCTTCCGACGATGCGCTCTCTGTTATTTCGTCCGAGTCCGATGTATACAAACTGGCCATCGGACGTTACAGTGCCTCCAATCTTATTAACTCGGATATGATTTGGAGCGACCCTTATTTGGTGATTCGCCGCGTGAACATTCTGTTGAGTGGCATTGACGTAGTACCTTTCAACACTACTTACACTGATGCACTCGGTAATACACGCAGGCTCAATGATTCTATGAAAGCCGAAGCCCGGTTCCTGCGTGCTTACTTCTATTTTGAATTGGTGAAGCGCTACGGTGGAGTGCCCATTATCGGTGATAAAGTGTACGAATTGAACGAAAACATCGAATTGCCACGTAGCACGTTCGAGCAATGTATCAAGTATATTGTAAGTGAGCTTGACGATATCAAAGATGACCTTCGTTCGCTGCCACTACCTGACGCCGCCGCCAGCGCACACGTAGTAAACACACAGGCTGCCCAGGCACTGAAGATTCGTGTATTGCTCTATGCAGCAAGTCCGTTATTCAACGAAAAGCCCATTGAATCTGGTAACGAGTTGATAGGTTATGCCTCTTACGATCGCGAACGTTGGAAAATAGCAGCCGATGCCGCCCGCAACTTTATTAACACGTACGGAACAGGTGACGGAGCTATCATGGGACTTGACGATAATTTCAAGAATGTATTTACCAATTGGTATTCAAACGAACATAAAGAAGTTATCTTCTTCCGTGAAAACGCAATGGATAAGACGGTGGAAACAGCTAACGGTCCATTGGGACTTAGCGGTGCCAAACAAGGAAACGGTCGCACCAATCCCACACAGAATTTAGTCAATGCCTTTTTAATGAAAGACGGTCACTTTATCAATGATAAAGGTAAATATGAATACAATGAACAGCTTCCTTACGCACAACGTGATCCACGCTTGGAATATACCATTATACACAATGGTTCGTCATGGGTGAACTCTACGATGGAAACATGGCAGGGTGGAGCCAATAATCCTCTTGGTTCGTCGTACTCGCTCACGAGTTATTACATGCGCAAGTTTATGGGTGATTTCGAAGCAGCCAACGAATATCAAGACACACAACACAACTGGGTGATGTTCCGTTACGCCGAAATACTTCTGAACTTTGCCGAAGCCGAAAACGAATATTTGTCTACTCCTTCGCAAGCTGTATATGATGCTATCATCGCCCTGCGCCGACGTGCAGGTATCGAACCTGGTGAAAAGAATTTGTATGGACTAACAACCGATGAGCTGACACACAATTTGACGCAAGCCGAAATGCGCAAAGTGATTCAGAATGAACGCCGCATTGAATTGGCTTTTGAAGAGCATCGCTATTGGGACATTCGTCGTTGGCGACTTGCCGAACAGGTCTATGCACAGCCTATTCAAGGAATGTACATCACTAAATCACAGACTTCCACGACCTACGTTCCGCAAGCTGTGCTCAATGTACAATGGGACAATAAACGTTATTTCTATCCGATTCCTTATTCGGAAGTAATAAAAAATAAGAATATGGTTCAAAACCCTAATTGGTAATATCTTATGAAAAGAGTAATTATAACATTCTTGTGCCTCCTCTGCATTGTACAGGCATACTCCCAATCGTTTACGATAAGCGGTACCATTATTGATGGGGAAAGCAACGAACCGCTTATCGGGGCGGGTATTCTGGTAAAGGGAGCCGGAAGGGGTACCATCACCAATATAGATGGAAAATATTCGCTGGAAGTGAAACGCGGCGAAACATTGGTATTTTCGTTTGTGGGCTATCAAAATCAGGAAGTCGCAATAACGAATCAGCGCACACTGAATATCGCATTGAGGGTTTCCGAAGCCAACAACCTGAACGAAGTTGTTATCACAGGTCGCGGTAGCGCGAAACGTATCACTCTGACCGGTGCTGTGAGCGGTATTCAAGCCAACGAATTGCGTAGAGTTCCTACAAGTAGCTTACAGAATACATTATCGGGTAAACTGCCCGGCTTCTTCAGTCAGCAACGTTCCGGTCAGCCGGGAAAAGATGCTTCCGACTTCTTCATCCGTGGTGTCAGTTCCTTGAATGAGGACGGCAACAAGCCGCTTATTATGGTTGATGATGTGGAATACAGTTACGAACAGCTGTCACAAATCAATGTCAATGAGATTGAAAGCATATCTATTTTGAAAGATGCATCCACTACTGCTATTTATGGTATCAAGGGGGCTAACGGTGTGTTGGTAGTCAAGACACGTCGCGGTGAAGAAGGAAAACCAGTGATCCATGTACGTGCAGAAGCCGGCGGTCAGATACCTGTCCGTAAACCCAACTTCTTAGACTCATACAACACCGCCCTGTTAGTCAACGAGGCACGTACTAACGATGGTTTGACTAAAATGTTTACACAACATGATTTGGAACTGTTTAAAGACGGTTCCGACCCATACGGACATCCTAATGTAAACTGGTACGACGAAGTGTTCAAAAAATCGGCTATGCAGTCGAACATCAATGTCGACGTATCGGGTGGTACCAAACGTTTGAAATACTTCGTATCCGGGGGTTATTTCTCACAAGGTGGTTTGGTTCGTAACTTTGCTAAAGCGGATGACGATGTGAATACCGGCTATTTTTACCGCCGTTTTGACTACCGTACCAACTTGGACTTTACTGTTACTGATAATCTGACTATGCGTCTGGACTTCAGTTCGCGCTTCATGAACATCAACGAACCGAGTAGTCTGAATGCTACAGGCGAGATTTACAATTTCACCGCCATGCACCCCTATTCGGCACCGGTACTCAATCCGGACGGATCGTATGCTTATCTTTCAGATGTGGACGGTTACGGACCTACATTGAATGCACGTTTGGCTAACGAAGGTTACACGCGTACACGCCGTAACGATAACAACATTCTCTACGGTGTGAACTGGAAGATGGATTGGCTTACCAAAGGATTGTCGGCCAATGCACGTATCGCTTACTCTACCATTGATGAAGTCTTCCGCAAGGTAAACCGGGGAAAAGATGCGTACCCTACCTACCACTACGATCCTACTACGGATCAGTATAACATCAACCCCAACCGTAAATATGCTTATTCACAGTATGCTCTGACGGCCGGAACCAACCAGGCTGTGAAAAATCTGGATGTTCAGGCCTCCATCAACTATGCACGCATATTCAATGGAATACATGACGTTAGTGCCACGTTACTGTATAGCCGCCAAAGCCGTACCGTAGAAAAAAATCCAGACGATACAGGAGAAAAGATTCCCGAAAACTTTCAGGGCCTTACCGCTACCGTAGGTTACAAATATAAAGATAAATATCTGGTCGACTTCAATGTTGCATACAACGGTACCGACCGTTTTGCCGAAGGACACCGCTACGGAATATTCCCTGCTATTGGTGTGGGTTGGCGTATCTCCGAAGAATCGTTCTTCAAGGATAACATATCTTTCATCCAACTATTGAAAATCAGAGCTTCGTATGGTATTGTAGGTTCGGACGTAGCTATGGGTAACCGCTACCTTTACAACCAGATATATACAGCAACTGATAATGCTTATAATTTCGGACAAAGCGATGTCACTTCCACTGCTATTACGGAAGGTGACCTTGGTAATAGCAGTGTGACATGGGAAGAAGCTAAGAAGTTTGATATAGGTCTCGACTTCAATGCATTCGACCGCTTCGCATTTACTTTCGACTGGTTCTATGACAAACGATACAATCAGCTTGTGAAACGCAATGACATACCGCAGATCTTAGGTGTGGGTACTTCACCTATCAACGTGGCACGCACCAGCAATATGGGTTTCGACGGACAGATTGGTTATCAAGACCGTTTCGGTGAGTTCAACTTCAATACCAACTTCGTATTCTCGTATGCTAAGAATAAGGTAGAATTTAATGCCGAAGCACAACAAAGATACGATTGGTTGTCGGCAACAGGTCGCCCTATCGGTCAACCATTCGGTTACACTTGGATAGGTTATTATACACCTGAAGAAGTGGACTTGATTCATGCAGGAGCCGCAAATGCACCGGCTGTGCCTAATACCGATGTGCCTATCCAAGCCGGCGACTTGAAATACAAAGATTTGAACGGAGACGGTGTTATCAACGACTTCGACAAGGGAGCTATCGGTAAGCCAAACTTACCCAACACCACACTGGGATGGACAATCGGTGGTTCGTGGAAAGGATTGTCAGTGAGCGTACTCTTCCAAGGTTCGTTCAACTACAGTTTCTCGGTAAACGGCACAGGTATCGAACCTTTCAAGAGTCAATTCCAACCTCTACACCAGAAACGCTGGACATTGGAACGCTACCTGAACGGTGAAGCCATCGAATTTCCGCGCTTAACAAGCAATCCGTCAACTGTAAACAGCGCAGCAGCGTATATGTCCGACTTTTGGTTAATTGATGCTTGGTACATCCGCTTGAAAACCATCGACGTCTCCTATCAAGTGCCCACAAAAGTGTTGCCTTCATGGCTTACAAACCTCCGTGTCTACCTCAATGCTTACAATATGTTTACATGGACAAGTTTTGATAAGTATCAACAAGACCCGGAAATCAAGTCCAACTCCGCCGGTGATGCATACATGAACCAGCGCGTGTTTAACTTAGGGGTACAACTTACATTTTAATAAACCGATAAATACTCATAATAGTATTGATGTAGAAAGGGGATGCGTCCATGTGATGCATCCCCTTTTTACTTTCTGATAAGAGTATGATATATAGCCAGAAAAGCGACATATAATATCCTATTCAAACGGGTAAACCTTCCAATGCAATCTGGCTAAATCGTTCCTGATAAACTTACATCATAATCTAGTTTCAGTCGTTTTAGTATTGTTCACAAACTCCTTGATAGAAGAAGATAGCAACCAAAAGCGAATTACAATATCCCCTACAGAGAGAGATTTAAGATAAGGAGGAGGAGTACTTTCAATACTTTCAGTCTCTTTGCGTTTGCCGGTGGATCTATATATCCAGTGTGGTGTAGATATATAATCACCATACTGGATATATATATACCTGACACGTAGTCTAAAGAATACAGAGCGGAAGCCTGGCAACGCTGAAATACAGGCTTAGAATCATTGATATGCAGGATGAGAATCATTAACACGTCAGGTGAGTAAAACAGAGCCTCTGTTTAAGTGAAACGAAGCCTGCATTTCACTTAAACAGAGGCTCTATTGAACGAATATAGAGGCTCTAAAAAAGAGACTGAACTCATCTCTCTTTTTTGCTTTCGGTTCGCTTTCAGTCAACAACCTTTTTTACTGATGTTTTTGACTGGAAGCTATTTTTAGTAATCACATTTGGATTATAAGGATGAAGTTTAGTTCTAAACAGTACAAAAAGAAGATGGTTAAATAAACGAACTCCTCATTTATTGTATTCTCCCTTACAATTTCACTGTAATGCCTTTAGCTATATCACCAGAAGATTTATAAGTATGGCCAGCATGCAATACTTCTACCTTTATCATTCCAAAATCAATTTGGTCTTCCCCTTTATCGTCTGTCACTTTTACAATAAGATGATGCCCGTCTACTAACTCTGCTTTAAAAGTTAGCTGTTTATAATCTCCTTTCTGAAATCCCCATCCATCTCCTTTGTCCCAATACAGGGAGCCTTCCGCTTTGCCATCCTCATCCGGGCAAACAACTAAAGTCAATGGGTCGAATGAATTTTCATTCACATTCTGAATTATTTTGCCTACTGGAATAATAGAACCACCTCTCACTTTTAATTTGGCCTGATATTTACCTTTTGTATCTCCTTTAACCAAAGATAAATTTTCCCAAATTCCTTTGGGTAGAGAAGGATTCTTTGCAAATGCAGGAATTATCAACAGGTCTGTCCCCAACATGAAAGCTTGCTCTTCAGCACGCAAACTTTCATCTTTCGGATCGGCAAAGAAAACCGGAGCCATCACAGGCTGTCCATCTTTATGAGCCACATGAAAAGCAGTGTAGAGATAAGGCAGCAAACGGTAACGACGTTCTAATGCCATGCGTGATTCCTTTTCTATATCTTTAGTAAATGCCCACGGTTCCTTGTTATTTGTATCACAGGAAGCATGTCCTCTGGAAAAAGGGAAAAATGCACCGAAGCCTAACCAGTTTCCCCACAAATCGGGAGTCGTATTCCCAGCAAATCCACCTATATCCGGACCATTGAAAGGCTGACCGGACAACCCCAATGTAATAGACATCGGTACAGAAAGTTTCATCTGTTCATAAGTAGCTTCGTTATCGCCCGTCCACATGGCTGCATAACGCTGTCCGCCAATAATATTGGAGCGGGAAAGAAGAAATGGACGTTTGCCTGGATTAGCAGCCATCATGCCATTATAAGAAGCTTCGACCATCAGACGACCATAAGCGTTATGATACATTAAATGGCTACCAATAGGTAAATTGCCTCCTCCTAAATGAATATTGTTCTCCGGCATCGTTCCCCCAGGACCATCAAATACAGACGGTTCATTCATATCATTCCAAATGCCATCTATTCCATTAGCCATAAAGTCTTTATAAAGTCCGGACCACCAAGTGCGCGTCTCCGGACGGGTAAAGTCAGGAAATGCGCAAGCACCCGGCCATACTTTCCCGTGAAACTCATTACGATAGATATCACAAACAAAAGCATTTTGCTCTTTTCCGGTTTTATACACAAAATAGTTATCATCCACTTTTACGCCTGGATCTATCATATACACGGAATGGAATCCATTATCATGCAGATACTTATTCATGCGCTTCGGATCTGGAAAATCCCTGTTATTGATCGTGAATACACGGAATTCATCCATATAGTTGATATCAAACCATATTACATCGCACGGTATCTTCTTTTCACGAAAAGTATTGGCAACTTCTTTCACTCTAGCTTCCGGCACGTAAGAAAAACGAGACTGATGATAACCAATTGCCCATCTGGGAGGCATACTTATAGTACCGGTCAATTCGGCAAGTCCTTTTAATACAGCTTGCGGAGATTCACGATCTATGATATAAGTACGAAAAGGTGCTCCTTCAGTATTAAATTCAATTTTATCTGAATTAGTAATCAATTCAGCCTTCCAAAAACTATCAAACAATACGCCAAATGCTGTCCCGTCCGGACGAACACCCAATACCCACGGATGCGTTTGATACAGACGTGAGCCACCATCAACCCGATACATACCATTATCCGTATTCCACATTTTAATCTTTTGCCCATTACGCAGCAACGGACCGGTCACTTCACCACCTCCATACAGACTTGTTCCGGCTGGAACATCCAATGAGGCATTTGCCTTGCCATCAGTCATCGTAAATTGAGGAACTAATTTCCAGTTTTCCGGTACTTCACCTTTCTTTTCCGGTTCATGGGAGAGAATTAATGAAGGCGTACGGGAAACATCATACCCTACGGGGATAAATTCTACAATTCCATTTCCTACCAGTGTTACTTTTTCTGTTTTTATATTACCTGCCCAAGCTACCTGAGCCGTAAAGAAGAAAACAGCCATTTGCAATAACGATATTCTTTTTCTCATTTAAATATTATTTTAGTTATTAGTTCCGCCAACGGATTTTAGTCTGGCAATTTCATAATCAAAAGCTTGGAAAACAGTCCTCATGATATCATATTTTCATTTTGGTCAAACAGGATTTCCAGCAACTCCTCCGGTCACTCATAAAAGAAGAATAAACAGACCGGAGGAATATTGTGGAATTTCAAACACCAATCCTAACTTTTTACCTATATCTATTGAACTTTATACTATGAACGCTTGAAATTTAAGAAACCACTAAAGAGAAATTTAAAAAGAATCATATAAAAATAATAATCAAGGCGATTAACTTCAAGTCAATTCACAAGACAATTTTCCTAAAGTTAATTTTGTTTCTGCACAGATTTAAATTAAATGATAATTTAGTTTATTACGGTACGTTTTTAAATGTATCAATAAAAAATTCAGCAGTCTCTAGAGAAGATTTTTGGTTCTTCGTCAAATTTGGTGGTAATCTCTTTTTTATT
>NZ_QVLZ01000080.1:0-11472 GCF_003435205.1 Bacteroides sp. AF32-8BH
GGCTTTGCGCATAAAAAAGGCTGTGTCAGCGTTTTGACACAACCTCATTTTGTATATATAAATCCCACATATTCCAATAATTCTCTGAAAATAGTTTCTAATAAACTCAGATACCGTTCTTAATAAACTCTCTCACTATTTATTAAAAACGGTATTCGGATTTATTACAGAAATGTAAATATATTGTTGCTAACAATATAGAAGTCTATTCAAAGATGAGTAAGGCAAACATCGAAACAGTCAATATTACGTACAAATAAGCTATAACAAATTTCTTACATCCTAATAGAGAGATACTTCTTCAAGGCATCTTTCTCCGTTTTTGCAACCAAACTATAGAAATCATCATGTTGTTGTTCCGTATGTGAACGTTCTAATGACTTAAGAAGTGACTTTGCATCCACAAAAAAAGAAAAAGCCCCGAAAGATGTCTCTTTCAGGGCTTTTCTTCGTTGGACTACCAAGATTCGAACTTGGACAAACAGAACCAAAACCTGTTGTGCTACCATTACACCATAGTCCAAACTTATGTGCTTTCTGTTAAAAAGCGGTGCAAAGATAGAGGTTTGCAAGCAAACCTCCAAATATTTCGTTCACTTTTTTATATTCTATCGAATGAATCATGCATTATTACTTTGCAATCAGCAGATAATAGTTCTTTTTGCCGCGCTGAACAAGCAGATATTTCTCGTCGAGCAGGTCAGCAGTCGTAATTACCTGATCAAAGGCTGCCAGCTTCTCCTTATTCAGCGAAACGCCACCGCCCTGAACCAATTTACGCATTTCACCTTTCGACGCAAATACGGCCGCATTATCAACGAATAGATCAACAGCCTTTACTCCTTCTGCCAATACATCACGGGAAATCTCAAATTGAGGCACTCCTTCGAATACAGCAAGCAGCGTATCTTCATCCAGTTTGCGCAAAGCTTCCGAAGTCGCATTACCGAATAGAATGTTCGATGCGTCTACTGCTGCGTTATAATCATCTTCAGAGTGAACCATTACAGTCACTTCCTTAGCCAGACGCTTCTGAAGGAGACGCAAGTGCGGAGCTACCTGATGTTCGGCAATCAATGCTTCAATTTCTTCTTTCTCGATGGAGGTGAAGATTTTAATATAACGTTCGGCATCGGAGTCGCTTACGTTCAACCAGAACTGATAGAACTTGTATGGTGAAGTATAGCGAGGGTCCAGCCAGATATTTCCGGATTCTGTTTTACCAAACTTACCACCATCAGCCTTTGTAATCAGCGGGCAAGTCAATGCGAACACCTCTCCCCCATTGGTACGGCGGATCAATTCGGCACCGGTAGTGATGTTTCCCCACTGGTCAGAACCACCCATTTGGAGCTTACACCCCTTTGTTTCATACAAATGAAGAAAATCATATCCTTGAAGCAATTGGTAAGTGAACTCAGTAAATGACAATCCATCACGTGCTTCACCATTCAGACGACGTTTCACAGAGTCTTTCGCCATCATATAGTTTACAGTGATGTGCTTACCTACTTCGCGAACAAAATCGAGGAAAGTGAAGTCTTTCATCCAGTCGTAATTGTTCACCAGCTCGGCACGGTTAGGTACATCCGACTCGAAGTCGAGGAACTTGGCAAGCTGATTCTTGATACATGCCTGATTGTGACGCAATGTTTCTTCGTCCAGCAGGTTACGTTCTGCCGATTTACCGGAAGGGTCACCAATCATACCTGTAGCGCCACCGATCAGTGCCAACGGCTTATGACCGCAGCGTTGGAAATGACGAAGGATCATCACTCCACAAAGGTGACCAATGTGTAGCGAATCGGCAGTCGGGTCGATACCCAAGTAGGCAGTCACCTGCTCTTTGCTTAACAACTCTTCTGTTCCCGGCATGATGTCCTGCAACATGCCACGCCATCTCAATTCTTCTACAAAATTCATCGTATTACTCTTTAATTATTTGGTTTTTATTGTATTTCAATTCCATGTGCGACAAAAGTACGACTCTTTCTCGGAAGATACAACTCTTACGCCTTAAAAAAGACATTTTGGATATTCCGGCGAATCACCTCACACAACGCTTCCACTTCTACCCCACGCACCCTGGCTGCCTGACACAGGATATCTTCAATATCAAGCAAGCTGTCATCCGTTTCCAAAAATAGGCGTTCATCGGGGACTATCTGCATCGTTTCATCGGGATAATATTCCCCAAAAGAAAGATAAAACCCTTTCTTCAACAACTGTACCGCCTGCTCCGGTTTTCCACGAAAGCCATGCCATATCCAAGGTTGTTGGGGGCGAGATTCTTTTTTCACACCCAGCAGTTCTTCCATTGCTTTCACGCAGTGAATAATCAACGGCAAACCGAGCTTTTCCGACAACTTTACCTGTTCCTTAAACACCGCTAACTGAAGCTCCATCGGAGCTTTTGCCAATTTATCCAGCCCCGCCTCTCCTACAGCTACAAACTGCTTTCTCTGTAGCTGCTGTTGAAGAAAGCTCAATTGCTGACTGACATTACTCTCTCTCACCTCCCAAGGATGAATACCAATAGAATAATAAGATCCTCTACCCACAGCCACTTCCACATTCTCTGCCAGAGGCATATACAATGGAGAGTCTGCCAATAGCGGATAATTGATGATGGATTTTCCTTGGGTATCAACTTCCTGTTTATGAGTATGGATATCTAAAATATCAGTCACATTCTTTTTCATTTTCTATTTCTCGTTTCAGTTGTCTCAAGGCACGGGATCATAACCGGAACCACCCCAGGGATGGCATCGCAGAATACGCCGCACAGCAAGATAAAGCCCCTTTATAGGACCATGTTTCTTAATTGCTTCGAGCGCATACGCTGAACAAGTAGGCGTGAACCGACAAGAGGGAGGAGTAAGGGGTGAAATACAAATCCGGTAAAAATAGATGGGAACAAGCAGGAAGAAGGAAAATACCTTTCTCAAAATTCCCGTAACGAATACCCACGCGGTAGATATCCGGGAGTTATGAGGTTTCATGAGAATAGTTTTTCGGAGATGCGCGCAAGCGCTATTTTCATTTTCTCTTCCAGCTCGGCAGTAGCAACAAGCTCGTCCGACAGATAGATAAAGGCAACGGCTAACCGTTGCTCCCGGCGTTGCAGTTCATCCACCAGAAGAGACTTGTTCTTCCGGTAGGCTTCACGTATCTGGCGTTTCACCCGGTTGCGTTTCACCGCCCGTTTAAAACGACGTTTCGATACACTGATTAATATGGAAGCAGGAGCCTCGCCCTGCTCGACAGGCATATATACAACGCGTATCGGAAAGATGGAAAACGATTTAGAAACACCGCCTTCAAACATCTTTCCGATCAAAATTTTACTATTCAGCCTTTCGGCTTTACACAAAGTATATATACCCACTCTGTTTATTTATTGTTTTCCTTGATAAACATGTCAAGTGCGGCAGTCATTGACGGAGCCTGCACCGTAGGAGCCTCAAGGTCCAGACGGAGACCTGCGTCACGTACAGCCTGTGCGGTAGTAGATCCGAACGTTCCGATCTTAATCTCTTTCTGATTAAAATCCGGGAAGTTCTTCTTCAAAGAAGTCACTCCGGCAGGGCTGAAGAACACTAACATATCATAATCAAACTCTTCGTCCGGTGTAAAGTCGTTGCTCACCGTGCGATACATCACAGCTTCCGTATGCTGAATGTTGTTCTTGTCGAGCAGGTTTTTCACATCGTCATTATGTACGTCTGACATCGGAACGAGATACTTCTCCGTTTTATGCTTCACAATGGAAGGAATCAGGTCTTCAATCTTTCCAGTAGCTCCAAAGAAGATCTTACGCTTACGATATTGCACATATTTTTGAATATACAATGCAACAGCTTCCGTCACACAGAAATACTTCATAGTTTCGGGAATTGTCACGCGCAATTCAGTACACAAAGTGAAAAAATGGTCAATAGCATGGCGCGAAGTGAATATTACGGCAGTGTGGTCGAGAATCGAAATTTTCTGTTGCCGAAATTCTTTCGCCGAAAGACTTTCAACCTTAATAAAGGGCCGGAAATCTATTTTAACGCCATACTTTTCAGCTATGTCGTAATAGGGAGATTTCTCTGACGCAGGCTTAGGCTGCGACACTAGTACTTTTTTAATTTTCAACGTCCTAAAATTTTATTAGCAAAATATTGTTCATTTGAATCATACCCTGATACAGTAAAAGACAAGGTACTATTTCAAGAGCGCAAAAGTACAAAATTAATAGGAAAAGCCCGCTAAATTGATGAAAAAAAAGCTTTATCCACTTATAAAACATCAATATTTTAGTGAAAATTAAAATAATAGACCCAATTATAACCAAATTCGTTAGACTCAAATCAAAATAAACCAGGAAAAGAACGAACGGAAAAAGGGCAAATCCGACATAATATATGAGCGCAGAATACGATTCCAGCCATATATTTGTCTTATTTTTATCAAAAAACGTCCACCCCAGAAACATATAAAGCAACCATTTTAGTAAGAAATAAGCGAGGCAAAAACCAACGTAAATACCCAGCAAAAGGAGGGAGGATACATGGTCCATCAGAGCAGGACATGTATCATGAAAATAATTGAAAAATGTGATGCCCGACAAGACACAGGTCTGCAATACAAGCACAAGGAGATAACGCACATCAGCCGCCGTAGAGCTATCAAAAATACTCGTCCGTTCGCGATGTAACACAAAGTCTTTCACCTGTTGGGAGAGAAATTTCTTTCCGCGTGCCAAGGCAATAGAGGAAAGAAAGAAGCAAGCCAGTAATGTCAGTGCGATAGCATCGTCCGTACGGGGAGAGTAGGAGATAGGGGTTCCTTCAAAGCCAGAATCAACCTCTTGTACAGCATGAAGATCGGCCAACTGCAGGCTATCACTGTCTGCCTTTGCCGGACTAATCTGTTTCTGCTGGAGAAGAGACAAGGTATCCGTGTTCTGGGAACTTAGTGTATCACCTATCATATCGCTGCAAATTTACGAATGGAAATATCCCATACAGGAGTCTCATAAAGCAGCTGAACTGCTTCTTCCGGTGTCTGCGCCACTTTCCATATATCACCGTGTTGGCGTCGCATAAAGTTTTCATCGATTGCTTTTTCAAGCATTTCGAGCAATGGATCGAAAAATCTGTTTGTATTGAGAATTATAATCGGATTGAGATACAACCCCAATTGTTTCCAAGTGATAATTTCCAGCAATTCTTCAAGGGTACCGCATCCACCCGGCAAAGCGATGATACCATCACTCAAATTGGCCATCTTCTGTTTGCGTTCGTGCATGGATTCTACCTCGATCAGCTCTGTCAGTCCAGTATGATGCCAGTTTTGTTCCACCATGAAGCGGGGAATCACTCCGGTCACTTCACCGCCATTTTTCAACACAGCATCTGCCACAGAGCACATCAGGCCGATACTTCCAGCTCCGTTTATCAAACGGATATGGTGTTCGGCAAACAGACGGCCGAGAGTCTCGGCTGCTTGAAAGTAAACAGCATCTATCTTGGTACTGGAAGCGCTATATACGCATACGGAATTTATCTGGTTCATCACTCTTTACGGGGTTTATGGTTGTAACGAGTGCAAAAGTACAAAAAAACATAGAATAACAGACTATAGTTCAAACTAACTAAAATGTAAATTGATAAGAGATAGATGGCAGTGCACCATACAAATACATTTTATGCATGCCAATATCAGAGAAATCATAGTCATCTCTACTCGTATAGATAGTAAACACATTTTTTCTGTTATATACATTCATCACAGAAAGAATCAATCGACCTCTTTTGCCAGTTTTACAAGTCATGGATAAATTCAATTCATGAAAGGCAGGAGCACGATAACCATTTCTTGTAGAATAGATATAGAAAGCTGTACCGTTCACCCGGTAATGAGCAATAGGCAATGTCAGATTCATCCCTGAATTGTACGAGAAGGTAGCTGCAAAAGCACACCTCCGCTTACGTCCGGCCTCATAATTCAGAAATATCTTCAAGCTATGTGGACGATCATAGACAGGCGGATATTCTTTATCTCCAAGAGTAGCAATATAATTCCGGGCACGTGAAAAGGTATAGCTAATCCATCCGGTTAGCCGCCCACTGTTTTTAGATATATAAAATTCCGCTCCATAGGCCTTTGAGTAACCAGTAGTCAACTGTGTTTCTATCTGATTATTCAAAAAGATATTCGCATTATCTACAAAATCAACGATATGGTTGGTCTTTCTATAATAAGTCTCCAGAGAGAGAGTATACATTCCTTTCGCCAGGCTTCTCTCATATCCCAAAGCCACTTGCTTCATCACTGCAGGTTTCAGTTGTCCATTAGCAGGTATCCACATATCAGAAGGAATACCCACAGAGGAATTAGACAACATATGCAGGTTTTGTGAAGACTGCGTGAAAGCCGCGTGCAAACGGTTTCCGGTTCCGGGGAAGTAGAACAACTCGGCTCTCGGTTCAGGTATTATGTAACACTTTTGTTTGAGTTCTCCAACTTTAGGAGTGTAAAAAACAGGTAAACGGATTCCCCCATTCAACTGCCATGCCGATGAAATTTTATAAGTCGCTTCTCCATAGGCTGCCATATCCAATAAAGACCGCCTGTCCATCCGGTAGGGAACAACATTACTAAAATCCCCCCAACTGCTAATACTTCCGGGCATTGTGGTAAACACATGCGCAGAGAGTCCGCTCCTGATATGTAACGCATTATTAACAGCATAATCCGCATCATACTTCAATTGATAAGATTGGATATTCGATTTCCACAAGAACTTCATTCCATCCGTTATTGATTTATAGCGATAATAATAATTACTAAAAATAGCACTGAAGTTTCCCGACAATTGATCTGTCCAGACGCGGTTCCATCGAAAAGTAGCGGTAGTATTTCCCCAGTTCATGCCATAACCGCGTACCAGCTGATTAAAAAAAGTATGATCGCCGCCATTATATACTGAAAAGAAAATCCGGTTCCGGTCATTTAATGTAGAATTAATTTTGGCGTTTACATCATAAAAGCTCATTTTAGTACCACGAAACTGTTTCAGTACGTTAAGTACAGCTCCCGGATAAGCAAATCTACCTGCTATCAGGTAAGATGTTTTCCCTTTCTTTATCGGACCTTCCAACTGGATTTTAGAAGCGATAACTCCAATTGTAGCACTCCGGTGTTTCTCCTGATTGTTTCCTTCGCGCATTTTGACATCAATAACAGACGAAGTTCTTCCACCATACTTCAATGGAAAATAAGATTTATAAAGACTCACTTGCTGTATAGCGTCGTTATTGAACACAGAAAAGAAAGACAATGCATGATTCGGGTTATAAACCATTGCCTCATCCAGCAATATCAAGTTACCCCATTGATTACTCCCTCGAACAGATATATTATTGGAACCTTCATTGCCACTAATGACTCCCGGAAGATATTGTAATGACTTCAATACATCAGGTTCACTTCCTAAAGTGGGAAGTGCCTGAATATCTTTCTGGTTCAATGTCAACTGTCCTCCTGCTTTCTGATTTCCCATTACCTCTACATCACTTAGTTGATAGTTATCGGGCATCAAAGCAAAATTATGAACCGAATTTGCAGTCAGAGTCAACGTATCCATTTGGGTTACATAGCCCAGCATCGAACATCTTAAGACACAACGTCCACCTTTAATACGAATGGAATATAGCCCATACGTATTGGCAGCTACTCCTGTTCTCGACATCAGGTCTCCAATGTTAGCATCCGAGAGCACTTCTCCGGTTTTTCTGTCGGTCACACGACCTCTGACAGTAATCGTCTGAGCATTACATATGGTGAAATTTCCACAGCAGGATAATATAAATAATAACAGGTATTTTTCCATCAAATCCTATGTTTCTTATAAAAATAGATTTCAGAGATAGCACTGACACGGAATATTCCATAAGCACCATTATCAATGTTACTTTTTACAGAGGTCGGACGCGGAGAGAAAGTTCCACCATCCGAACGTATTTGCTTAATCATTTGATCAAACACCTGATAGCAATTTTCAGATATGGACTGCATTTTTATCCAAATGGAATCACTTACAGGATAGCTAAACCCCGGACGATTAGGGAGTACAAACTGCTCTCCCTCGCTCACAACATAGTCTATCACATTTTCCGCCAAATATTCATCATCCAAAATAGAATATGGCCAACCGGCACTATTCGTTGTTCCATAATATAGATTATAAACAGATGCGACACGAAGCACTTTTGAAGAACAAAAATCTGTTTTAAGCAAATAATAGTTATGCTCTTCAGGAGGATTATAAAAACTGATACATGGAGTTTCATTAGGTTCACCTTCTCCAGTATCAATACGTTTCATTACTATTTTGTCTATTGGAGTTTTAGGCACCATCCGCTCACATGCTGTATATTCCTTTCCTTTGTATTTGATATGAAGTTCGTAGGTATGATTTTCAACTCCATAAATCTTATTAGTAACATAAAGTCCACCAGGCGTTTCACCAGGAAGCCATTTCATATAAACAGTAACATCTTTATCTCTATAGTGATCATAAAATCGAAAATCCTGATAACCAGTCAATTTGGCATTCTGTAATGTATCTCTTATACCTGTTGTCAAATCAACAATAACAATTTCTGCATCATTAATCCTATCAAAACTACGATTTTCAGGGTATTTCAGTTTAGTTGACGGTTTACTTAATACAAAATAATAGGGTGGGGGTTCATCGGTTATCACTCCATCAAATACTATGGCATCTTCCGGGATCGGCATACCTACATCAAACGGCTCCTCACAAGCAATACAAAGATATAAAGCCTGCATTAGAAACAGATAAGTTATCTTATTCAGATTAAAGTAAAGTCTCATCTTTTATCTTTTGTGTTATAGTTCATACTCCAATAGTCTGGACAATTCTTCATAGCTGTTTGTGACGTACACCAAACGATCATTAATTATGATGGTAGGAGTAGCCATCAGCCCCCTTTCTACTAACTGATTGATGACCTTATCCATCTCCTTATATTTGTCAGAAGAATGTAAGTAGGCATCAAATTCTGTCATATTCAATCTTTTAGACTTTGCTAAGTTATATATAAAAGCGGAATCTGCTACTCCTGAATAGTTAAATATAGTATCATGAAAAGTCCAGAATTGTTTTTGCTCACCAGCAGCCTCACATGCCAAAGCTGCTAACGAAGGAGCATCTGCAAAATGCACAAAACCAAATTTAACCCGCTCTTTATAATTATCATAGAGCTTGGACAATGTCTTTTCAAATTGTACACAGCGCTCACAATTATAATCAGAGGCAACAATAAAAGAAACAGGAGAGTCTAAATTCCCCCTATAATATACACACAAATCCCTCACAACACATTCCGGCTGTTTTGGAGGATATAAAAATCTTTTAATATCCTCCTTTTGATATAAAGAATCAACCAATGCCTGAACAATCCGACTCCGAAGTTTCTGTTGATAAGATAGTTTCTCCTCCAAAGAACCTTTCACTAACGGGATTAATTCACCTTTTACATAAAAGCTTTGTGTATTAAATCCATATCGTTTTTTCAAACTATCCTGCCCTACACATATTTTCTGCTGAACAAACCAATCGATAAACTCTTCCAAAGACATGTTTTCTTTTTTGGCTGCATCTTCTAACAGTTTCTGTTTGATCAGACCTGCAAGTACCCGACTTTTGATTTCATACGCTGTATTCAATATATCAAAAATCTCTTGTTTACTTTGAGACGCCAATTCTGAAAGAAGAATCTGTTCTCCATTCACTTCTGCAACAACATCATTCTTATTTATAACAGGAGTATTGCAAGCAATAAAAAGAAAAGAGAAGAGAAAGAAATACAATATTTTCATGTCTATGTGCTAATTAAATCAATTCTTATTGGTAAGTTTTACCAATAAGAATTGATTATAAACAAATTAATAATTAGATAGCTGATCGCACCAATTTTGTGAAATTAGTTTTATCCGTATTAAGGCATACGTGATATCTTGTATTTCGATCCAGCTGGACTCCATAATATGTACCATGCGGTTCATATTGGTTTTGGGGTCCTAACCAAACTTGTGCCCAATTCTTATTATTATGATCTTCATCATCAAAATACAAATTACCTGAAGCCATTTCAGCAGGAGCAATGACCCCATAATTAATACCTGCAGGTCCCACTGGAATATCGCCCCATTTAGTCATATTCCTATTTATATTCCATGCCAATGTAGCATTAAAATCTAATTTAGACATTCCAGAAATATGCATTACATCATAATAATTAGGATCATCAGACCACACGCCATTATGACCACCATCTTCCGTATCATGATAACGGACCAATGTCATGGTCTCTAAAGGTACATCCTCAAACAAAAAGACTCCCCCCGGATAACGAAATCCCGCATCCACCATACAAAATTCGAGACGCATATTATCTCCACCATCAACATACGTATCTCCAACATTACCACTTACGCTAGTTTTACTATTTCCGTTTTCACAATCAATTTTTATTGATAAATACTTGTAATTACCACAAGAACCAACCCTGAAAACTCCGACCCTAGGCGATGTTGCACCATAAGCCGTACGCATTACCTTCTCTTTAGCAACTTCCATACGTCCCATAATTTCCGCGATATAATTGTCCTTCAAAACCTGAATGGAATCTTCATCACCCGAAGTTTCGCATTTTAGACCATTATCACCCGCTTCTAACGTACCTAGCTCATACTCATTGTTCAAGCCATTTAATTCGGATTCTGTATCCAGTAATACAGAACTTCCTGCACAAGAGCAACATAAAGCTACCATTGTTCCCAAAACCAATAGTTTTTCTTTCATCTTGGTTAAATTTAAATTTGTTTTTATTTAAGAGAAAATCTCTGAAAAGTATTTTTCATCCAAATACATTATGGCAATATCTATTTAACAGGATAAATTATTTATTCATCCCATTCCATATTTTTAGAATAGCCATAGTAGATTAAAATAGATGTCGATTAAACAACATCTACGAACTCCCCAAAAAGTTATTAGGAAAAACAAAAATTGAATGCGAACGCATTTGAGTAACATCCTTCAAAGCTACCCAACCTCTCTTAATTTGTTCCATCGCATAAATACTTATACTTGATTGGAATAAGATAGCTGATAATAAAAAGAATAGAAGTTTCATTTCCATGATGTCTGTGTGTTAGGTTCTGTGTGCCAAAAGTACGTAAGCATAATGAAAGAAACGAATTTCACTTGGTAACATAAGTAACAGTAGCGCATAAAATAGGAAACAAGAGGTTACACACACAAATTATCTAACAGATAATCCTAATAATATATTCAAATAGCTTAGCAGTCATCCCATTTACCTCATCATACCCCATCAAAAGAAGAGGTTGTGTCAAAACGCTGACACAGCCTTTTTTATGCGCAAAGCC
>NZ_QVLZ01000081.1:0-9878 GCF_003435205.1 Bacteroides sp. AF32-8BH
GGCTTTGCGCATAAAAAAGGCTGTGTCAGCGTTTTGACACAACCTCTTCTTATAAAAGAGATTGAGAGAATTTTAGTCAACAACGGTGATATGGTTGTTGCTAAATACATTCAATTCCAGCTTGTTCATGATGTATTGAATAGCTAACTGCGCTTTCACGGAGTTGCCCGAACCATCCAAAGGAGGAGCAAATGCGGCAATACCGAACTGTCCGGGCAGTACGCCCATCACACCGCCACCTACACCTGTTTTTGCAGGAATACCGGAAGTGTACATCCAGTCGCCGGTATGTTCGTAGAAACCTACGGCGGCAATCATGGCAGTGATTTTAGGAGCCAGGACGGCATCAAAAACTTCTTTTTTAGTCACAGGGTTCACACCACCGTTGGCGATTGTACCGGCTGCGATGGAAAGCTGCAATGCGGTAACTCCCAATGAACACTGGCGGGTGTAAAGGTCTAATGACATATCCGGGTCATCATAAATCCGGTTGTAATTCTTCAATAGCCATGCGATAGAACGGTTGTTGAAGTTGGTGTCCGATTCCGACTTGTACAATTCATCAATCAGTTGCGGGGCACTGCCGCATAGGTCTGTCACATTTCCTACGATGGCATCCCATTTCTTGGCAGAGTCACCGATAGGTTGTACCATACTACAGGCGGAGATGGCTCCGGCATTTACCAGTGGGGTAGACGGATGATCGTTCTCCAACAAGATAGCGATGATTGAATTGAAGGGCAAGCCTGTTGCGTCGGCTCCAATCTTGTCCAGAATCTCTTTAGCACCGTATTGACGCAGTGCCAGGATAGCCGTATGTACTTTGGATACGGATTCTATACCGAAGCGATAGTCAGTATCTCCCACATGGATGGTCTGCCCGTTGAGCAGGCAGACACTGATTCCAAAGAGATCCTTGTTGACATTTGCCAGATAAGGAATATAGTCGGCATTCTTGCCGCCGGTATTGGCCTTTACCTGATCGTATGCCTCCTGTACCACTTCTTTCAATTGAGCGAGTGTTACTTTTTTATCCATAGATCATTTTATTTTTTTACGGTTTTACGACGACCACCGTGGTTGAACATCTTGGCTTCTACCGGAAGATTCTTTTCTTGAGCCATACGGGTAGGAGTTGGATATTCCAGTTTTTCCAGTTCGGCGATGGCATTGTTGATGTCGCCCAGAAGCATATCTGCCATGTCACGGCTGAATCCCTGACGAACAACGACACGCATCACTACATAATCTTCCAGTTTAGAAGGCAATGTATAAGCAGGAACCATCCAACCATGTTGAGATAGTTTGTCTTGCAAATCATACAAAGTCCATTTGGCGCTCTTTGCATATTCCGGTTTCAGATACCAGATGAATAGCGGGTTCACAACATCTTCTGAGTAGTTAACGAACGGAACCATCTTGGCTATTTCACTATGGATATATTTGGCAATTTGCAGGGAGTTGTACTGCACTTCTTTGTAACCCTGGAATCCTAAGCGGATGAATTGATAATATTGTCCCAGAATTTGTGCGGCCGGACGAGAGAAGTTCAAACCTACCTGTGTAATGTTGGCGCCCAGATAGTTGACGCTGAATGACATTTCTTCGGGCAGATATTCTTTGCCTTTCCAACAAACCCATCCGAGTCCCGGATATACCAAACCAAACTTGTGGCCGGATACGCTGATAGAAAGTACCCATTTCAAACGGAAGTCCCATTTCTTTTCCGGATACAGGAACGGAAGGATGAAACCACCACTGGCGGCATCTACGTGGATAGGAATGTCATAACCGGTCTTGGCATTGTAAGCATCCAGAGCTTTATCCAATGCTTCGACATCATCATTCAGTCCAGTCCATGTAACACCTTGAATCGGTACGATACAGATGGTGTTTTCATCACACATTTTCAAAGCTTCTTCGGGGTCAAGAGTGGTTTTTTCAAGCGTCAAAGGCACTTCACGCATTTCAATCTGCCACAACTGTGCAAACTTTTCCCAAACAACCTGGAAACCTGTAGAAATAACAAAGTTTGGTTTATCAAATGGTTTGCCCTGTGCTTGTCTTTTCTTACGCCAACGCAACCAGGCAGCTACACCACCCAACATACATGCTTCTGAAGAACCGATAGCCAAAGCACCTGTTTTCCAGGTATCTTTTTCAGGAGAGTTCCACAAGTTGGCAACGATGTTGATACATTTACCGTTCATCACAGCGATACGCGGATATTCTGTTTCATCAATGTAGTTGATGTTGATGGCCTCATTCATCAGCTTGGTTGCATATTCGTCCATATAAGTGGTAACGAAAGTAGCCAGATTCAAACGGGGCTGAGTTTGAGCAAATGTTTCATCTTTCACCATTTGATAGGCGACTTCAGGAGTAGTAGGTCCATCAGGTATTTTCTCTACCGGAGAGGGTTGTAACATTCTGTCTGAACCAAATACATCGGTTTTTGCATCACCTTTTCTGAAATTTAAATCTTCCATACTAATTTGTTTTTTTAAAGGTTTAGGGCGATGGGGATTTTCCCCGTCGAATTTCCCACAACAACAGCAGATAGGTTTGAAAGTTTCCCGGTTTTACATTATTTGGCGTTTATTAAGGAGGAGGACGCCCTTATTGAAGCGGAGCTTTTGTGATTTAGCGGAAAAGCTTATGATCGTACTAGTTTTGAACTAATTTCGGGCTTGTGCAGATTTATTTTTGATGCCTAATGGGTTTATGTATGATGAATATTAAATCATCGCATATTACCAATTAAATTTTAGAAGAACTAAGATTAGTTCATTCCCACACGGTTATGAATCAATTGATATTTTAGCAAATAAGTATTGAAACGCAGATTAACGCAGATTTTCGCAGATTATTAGAAGGCTGCGCCATGTTTGAGAACTTTTTTATTCTTTGCGAAAATCTGCGTTAATCTGCGTTTCAATAAATGTTCATTTGGCTCATTTCGGTGCATATTTGAACTTTATAAAGCAACTATTGTTTTCTTCAAACCTAAACTTTTAACGAATAAGCATTATGAAGATACAGACGGGACGGGGAACAATTCCTCTTATTACTTTAATTGCCATCTGGTCTATTTCGGCATTGACTTCATTGCCGGGACTGGCTGTTTCACCTATATTGGGTGATCTTACGAAGATATTTCCGAAAGCTACGGATCTGGACATACAGATGTTGACTTCGCTGCCATCACTGCTCATTATTCCTTTTATATTGCTGGGTGGTAAACTGACAGAGAAAGTCGATTATGTCCGTGTATTAAAGGTCGGACTCTGGCTTTTTGCCGCGAGCGGTATTTTGTATCTGATTTCCAATCGAATGTGGCAATTAATTGTGGTAAGTGCTTTGCTCGGTATCGGTTCCGGTCTGATTATCCCTTTATCTACCGGGTTGGTTTCCAGATACTTTGTAGGAATCTATCGGGTGAAACAGTTCGGATTAAGCTCCGCTATTACTAATTTCACATTAGTGATAGCAACTGCCGTAACGGGCTATCTTGCAGAAGTCAGCTGGCATCTGCCTTTCCTGGTCTATCTCCTCCCATTGATTTCCATTCTGCTGGTAGGACATTTAAAAGAAGACCGGACGGGAGAAGTCGCTTTTACACCTTCTTCTTCTGCAGATACTACAAAAGACAACGAATCCTCCGAACAATCTACTTCCATAGATATAGGAGGCAGCAAGTACGGTATTCACATCAAACATCTGATAGAGTTGATGCTCTTCTATGGCGTGATAACATATATCGTGGTAGTGGTGATCTTCAATCTACCTTTCTTAATGGAAAAGCATCACTTCTCCAGTGGCAATTCCGGATTGATGATTTCGCTTTTCTTTCTGGCCATCACTGCTCCGGGTTTTTGCCTGGACAAGATTGTAGCCCTGCTGAAAGGACGTACAAAAGTATACAGCCTCCTGTCTATGGCATTGGGATTGTTGTTAATCTGGATAGCTCCAATCGAATGGCTGATTATTCCCGGATGTATCCTGGTTGGTTTGGGATATGGCATTATTCAACCTATGCTTTATGATAAGACCACCCAGACCGCACTGCCGCAAAAGACCACATTGGCTTTGGCGTTTGTGATGATGATGAATTATCTGGCTATCTTGCTTTATCCCTTTATTGTCGATTTTTTCCAGTGGATATTCCATACCCAATCACAGGAGTTTCCTTTTATCTTTAATCTTCTGATAACTATTGTTACTCTTTTCTGGGCATATCGGCGCCGTAATACCTTTTTGTTTAACGACCAATTAAAATAGAAAATGAAGAATAAGAAACTGGAAGCCAATCTTAGCATGGCTGTCTCGAAAGTATTTAGCGGTTTAAATATGAATGCCTTAAAGTATCTTCTGCCTTTGTGGATGAGTCCATTGACAGGAGCCACGCTCCGTTGCACATTTGCAGCAGCTGCTTTTTGGGTGATCGGGTGGTTTATGCCTCCGGAGAAATCGTCAACCAGAGATAAATGGCTCCTCTTTCTGTTGGGGGCTTTGGGACTTTACGGTTTTATGTTTCTCTATCTGGCCGGATTGAGTAAAACAACTCCTGTCTCCAGTTCCATATTTACCAGTCTCCAGCCTATTTGGGTTTTTCTTATCATGATATTCTTTTATAAGGAGAAGGCGGGCGCTAAAAAAATAATAGGAATTTCTATCGGTCTGATAGGAGCGTTGGTTTGCATCCTAACCCAGCAAAGCGATGATTTAGCCTCTGATGCTTTTACGGGGAATATGCTTTGTCTTCTAAGTTCTGTGGTGTATGCTGTCTATCTGATTCTTAGTCAGCGCATCCTCACGGCCATTGGAGCGATAACGATGTTGCGATATACCTTTTCCGGTGCTGCCGTGTCTGCCATTATAGTCACGTTTATTACAGGATTTGATGCCCCGGTATTCTCCATGCCGTTCCATTGGACGCCTTTCCTTATTCTGATGTTCGTATTGATTTTCCCGACCACTATCAGTTATATGCTGCTGCCTGTCGGTTTGAAATATCTGAAGACGACGGTAGTCGCTATCTATGGTTATTTGATTCTGATTGTGGCGACCATTGCTTCCCTTGCTCTAGGACAAGATCGTTTTAGCTGGACGCAGACATTTGCAATCATTTTTATCTGTATTGGAGTTTACCTGGTTGAAGTGGCCGAAAGTAAAGAAAAGTAAAGAAAAAAGGCATTCCATCACGGAATGCCTTTCATTATTTCATCATCATGTTTTATAGAGAGGAGTTGATTGCTTGCGCTATGGACTTGAATTCTTCATCCGACAATTTCAGTTTCGGATTCGAAAACAACATATCCGATTCCTTTTGAATAGGAATTAAATGAATATGTGCATGGGGTACTTCCAGTCCGATAACAGCTTCGCCTACCTTTTGGCAAGGGAATGCTTTTTTAATGGCACAGGCTACTTGCTTTGCAAACACGTGCATAGCAGCCAGGTCTTCATCGCTCAAATCGAAAATATAGTCTACTTCCTGTTTGGGCACTACCAATGTATGTCCCTTTACCAATGGATTGATATCGAGAAAAGCAAAAAACTTTTCGTTTTCTGCCACCTTGTAGCAGGGGATTTCTCCTGCGATGATTCTACTGAATATTGTTGCCATAACTTTTATTGATAAATTAAGGCAAGCCTCACATGGAGACCTGCCTTTACGTTAAATTGATATGTTTACTACTTCCAGTGCAATTTTACCTTGTGGAACAGTAATTTCTGCTACATCACCCACTTTCTTGCCAAGCAGACCTTGTGCAATCGGGGTGTTAACGGAAATCTTCCCTTCCTTCAGGTTAGCTTCACTTTCGGAAACGATGGTATAAGTCATCTTCATACCGTTCTTTACATTCTTCAGTTCCACTTTATTTAAAATCTGTACAGAATCTGTTTTCAGTTTAGATTCATCAATGATTTTTGCGTCTGCAATGGTAGCTTTCAATTTGTTGATGCGCATTTCAAGCATACCCTGCGCCTCTTTGGCGGCATCGTATTCTGCATTTTCCGACAAGTCTCCTTTATCTCTGGCTTCGGCTATTGCCGCAGAGATCTTCGGGCGTTCCACTGTTTCCAGTTCCTTCAGTTCCGCCATCAGTTTCTTGTAACCTTCTTCTGACATATAAGCCATGATGTTTTCCTCCTTTAATTGTTTTAAATGGTCATATAAACAAAAAAGAATTCCAACATGAGCCATGTTGGAACCCTCTTTTCATTATTTCTTTGCAAAGATAGCCTTTTAAGTGATACGTGTCAAGTGAAAAAAGATGCTATGTAACATATTTAAATGAAATATGCTAAATTATAACAACTTAGAGCAATGACTTGACAGCTGCTTCCAAATCCTTAATGTCTTCGCCACGAAGCTTCAATTCGTTGTTACGATTAATCAAAAAGATAGATGGAGCCTGACGAACATTATATACGGCTACGTTGGTAGAGTAAACTCCGTTTCCATCGCGCACACAGACCCATGGAAGATTATCTGCCGCTGTTTTCCAGTAGTGTTCGTCCGCGTCGAGAGATACTTGGTATATTTCCAGTCCTTGTTTTGCGTATTCATTATATAGTTCGCGAAGCATCAGGTTGTGAGGAGCTCCGGCAGGCGACTGGAATACAGAGAAATCGAGCAAAACGACTTTGCCTTTCAGGTCGGTCAGCTTGCGCACATTTCCTTTCACATCACGCAAGGCAATGTCGATAATACCGGTTTCTACGATTTTGTCCTGTGGAATTTCCAGAGCTTTTGTTTGCGGCTGACGCGTGTTCTTCATTCCTTTGATTACAATATTATAAAGGTTCTTGGAACGTACCGCATGAGGAAACGCATTGTTGAGGCTCGTAGCAACAGCTGCGAAACATTTCACATCGTCTTTATTGTTCAACGGATCGAATATCAGATAATTATTGAGCTTCTGGAACAGGGCAAAGTAAGCTGCAGCCGTGTTGGGAGCAGCAAAAATATAGTTCACTTTGACATCTTCCTTATAGTTGTTGAGCAATGTTGCCAGGCTGTCTTCAAATACATCATGCCCTATTCCGTTGCTGCGCAGGGATGCCAGTAAATTGTCCACCTCTTTTTGAAGGCGAATCTGCTTCAACGTCAGTTCTTTTATCTTATTGCTGTTTTCCGAACCTTCCACCGTATAAGTAGTAGAGAAATCCACATACGGAGCTTTGATTTGAATTGTTTCGATAGAATCTACAGAAAAATTGATGATTTTGTCGTCAATCCGCAAACGGTAAAATTCGGGTGACTCGGGACGAGGCTGCTTGAAACTGAATGTGCCTTCCCCTTTCAGCTTCACTGAATCGAGCGGAACAATACCTTCCAGACCGGAAGCTTCGAGATAAAGCATTTTACCGTCGGCTCCTGATACATCCCCGTTCACCTGGAATTTAGGGCCGGAACTACAAGCAGTAATAGTAAGTGCGGCGAGCGCTGCAAAAGTAACCTTTTTCATATAGTGTGTGTTATTAACGAGATGCAAATATACTTCTTTTCGAGATTAGTCAAAGCATTTTGCTGTGTTCTTCATCCTAATTTTGAAAAAAAATCAGTTCGCCACTAACTTTTTACCTCATTTCCACCTAATTACCACGATAAATGTATATCTTTGCAGGAATTTTGAAAGAAAAAGTATAGATAAAACAATTTTTATGATTAACCCAATTGTTAAGACAATCGAGTTACCTGATGGAAGAACCATCACGCTCGAGACGGGAAAGTTGGCAAAACAGGCAGACGGTTCTGTAATGCTCCGCATGGGAAACACCATGTTGTTAGCTACTGTTTGTGCCGCTAAAGATGCAGTTCCCGGAACAGATTTTATGCCTTTACAGGTAGAGTACAAAGAAAAATTTGCGGCATTCGGCCGTTTTCCCGGTGGTTTCACCAAGCGAGAAGGTAGAGCTTCTGATTATGAGATTCTCACTTGCCGTCTTGTCGACCGTGCTCTCCGTCCTTTATTCCCCGATAATTATCACGCAGAGGTATATGTGAACATCATCCTCTTTTCTGCTGATGGTGTGGATATGCCGGATGCATTGGCAGGACTTGCCGCTTCTGCAGCACTTGCCGTTTCAGATATTCCTTTCAACGGACCGATTTCTGAAGTACGTGTAGCACGTATCGACGGTCAGTTCGTTATCAATCCTACTTTTGAACAACTGGAAAAAGCTGATATGGATCTGATGGTGGCCGCTACTTATGAGAACATCATGATGGTAGAAGGTGAAATGCACGAAGTATCCGAAGCTGAATTGCTGGAAGCAATGAAAGTAGCTCATGAAGCTATCAAGGTTCATTGTAAAGCACAGATGGAGTTGACTGAAGAGGTTGGAAAAACAGTGAAACGTGAATACAACCATGAAGTGAACGACGAAGATTTGCGCAAGGCTGTTCGTGAAGCATGCTACGAAAAAGCTTACGCTGTTGCCGCTTCCGGAAACAATAACAAACACGAACGTTTTGCTGCTTTCGAAGCTATCCGTGAAGAATTCAAAGCTCAATTCTCTGAAGAAGAGTTGGACGAAAAGGGTGCGTTGATCGACCGTTACTACCACGATGTAGAAAAAGAAGCCATGCGCCGTTCTATCCTTGACGAAGGTAAGCGTTTGGATGGTCGTAAGACTACTGAAATCCGCCCGATCTGGTGTGAGGTTGGTCCTCTGCCTGGTCCTCACGGATCTGCTATCTTTACTCGTGGTGAAACACAATCACTGACTTCTGTTACTCTGGGTACCAAACTGGATGAGAAGATCATTGACGATGTTTTGGAACACGGAAAAGAACGTTTCTTATTGCATTATAATTTCCCTCCTTTCTCTACAGGTGAAGCAAAAGCACAACGTGGTGTAGGTCGTCGCGAAATCGGTCACGGTCACTTGGCTTGGCGTGCTTTGAAAGGACAGATTCCTGCTGACTATCCGTATGTAGTACGTGTGGTTTCAGATATTCTCGAATCTAACGGCTCTTCTTCTATGGCTACTGTATGTGCCGGAACATTGGCATTGATGGATGCTGGTGTGAAGATCAAGAAACCGGTATCAGGTATCGCTATGGGATTGATTAAGAATCCGGGCGAAGAAAAATATGCTGTATTGTCTGATATTCTGGGTGACGAAGACCACTTGGGTGATATGGACTTCAAAGTAACAGGAACAAAAGATGGTATTACGGCTACTCAGATGGATATCAAGGTAGACGGTCTGTCTTACGAAATTCTGGAACGTGCTTTGAATCAGGCAAAAGAAGGACGTATGCACATTCTGGGTAAGATTACTGAAACAATCGCTGAACCACGTGCTGACCTGAAAGAACATGCTCCACGCATTGAAACGATGACAATTCCTAAAGAATTTATCGGTGCTGTAATCGGCCCTGGTGGAAAAATCATCCAAGGTATGCAGGAAGAAACCGGTGCTGTGATTACTATCGAAGAAATTGATGGTATGGGACGCATCGAAGTTTCCGGAACAAACAAAAAATGTATTGATAATGCAATGCGCATGATTAAAGCAATCGTTGCTGTTCCTGAAGTGGGCGAAGTTTATAAAGGTAAAGTTCGTTCTATTATGCCTTACGGTGCATTCATCGAATTCTTGCCGGGCAAGGATGGTTTGCTGCACATCTCTGAAATTGATTGGAAGCGTCTGGAAACAGTAGAAGAAGCTGGAATTAAGGAAGGTGATGAAATCGAAGTAAAACTGATTGATGTTGACCAGAAAACTGGTAAATTCAAACTTTCAAGAAAAGTGTTGATGCCAAGACCAGAAAAGAAATAAGAACGCGATAGCGTCTATATATAAAGAAGAGGTTGTGTCAAAACGTTGGCACAACCTCTTTTATATTTTACAGTTCT